>JANXYA010000021.1 GCA_025350345.1 Gammaproteobacteria bacterium | reverse complement strand
ATGATCTCGCCCTCCGCCGTGCGCGCCGTGACCAGCAGCTCCGGCGGGAGCGAGTCGGTCGCGGCGATCAGCGAATGATAGCGGCCGACTTCGCAGGGGCTTTCGATGCCGGCGAATACTCCGCGTCCGTCGTGCTCGATGGGCGAGGTCTTGCCGTGCATCAGGCGCGGCGCGCGCACCACCTCGCCGCCGAAGGCCTCGGCGATCGCCTGGTGGCCAAGGCACACCCCGAGGATGGGGATGCGGCCTGCGAAGGCACGGATCATCGCGATGGACACGCCGGCCTGCCGCGGCGTGCCCGGACCCGGCGAGATGCACAGATGCGTCGGCGCCAGCGCTTCGGCCGCGGCCACCTCGAGCGCATCGTTGCGGTGCACGATCACTTCCGCACCCAGCACGAGAAAGGCCTGCACCAGGTTGTAGGTGAAGGAATCGTAGTTGTCGATCAGCAGCAGGCGCCTCATCACAGCCCCTCCTCGGCCACCCGCAGCGCCTGCACCGCGGATGCGCTCTTGGCGAGCACCTCGTCATATTCGGCTTCCGGCCGGCTGTCCGCAACGATACCGGCGCCCGCCTGGTAACTGTACTCATCACCCTGGAACACGAGGCTCCGGATCGTGATCGCCTGGTCCATGTCACCGCGCGCGCCGAAGTAGCCGACCGTGCCGCCGTACAGTCCGCGCCGCACCGGCTCGAGCTCCTCGATGATCTGCATCGCGCGCACCTTCGGCGCTCCCACCAGCGTGCCCGCGGGGAAGGCGGCGGCGAACAGGTCGAAGGCATCGCGACCCGCCGCCAGCCGGCCGTGCACGCCGCTGACGATGTGCATCACGTGGCTGTAGCGTTCGATCGCGCGGAACGGTTCGACCTGCACGCTGCCCGCCTGCGCCACGCGCCCCAGATCGTTCCGTGCCAGGTCGACCAGCATGACGTGCTCGGCATTTTCCTTGGGATCGGCGAGCAGCTCCGCCTCCTGCGCCGCATCGAGCGCGGCATCGCCCGAGCGCGGCCGCGTGCCTGCGATCGGGCGCAGCTCGGCGTGTCCGCCGTTGAGCTTGACCAGGGCCTCGGGCGAGCTGCCGACCACGTCCAGCTCATCGAGGTGACAGTAAAACATGTACGGCGAGGGGTTCAGGAGCCGCAGCGCGCGATAGGTCTGGAAGGGATCGAGCTCGTGCCGCCCGGAGAAACGCGAGGACAGCACCAGCTGGTAGACATCGCCCGCGGCGATGTATTCCTGCGCGCGCCGCACGCCGGCGAGGTAGGCATCGCGGCTCAGTGCAGCCGCGGGCGCTGCGTGGCTGCCCGAGCGTGAGTGATGCGCCGGCATCGGCCCGCGCAGCGCGCGGATGACTTCGCGTCGGAGCGAAGCGCGCTCGGCCTCGCTCCCGGCGTGCAGCAGGGCGATGGCGCGGGTGAGATGGTCGAACACCAGGAGCGATGAGGGCGCCACGTAGTGCAGGAGCGGTGGCGGCTTCGGCAGGCGCGCGGCCTGCTGGGGCAGGCGCTCGAAATAGCGCACCACGTCGTAGGAGGTGTAGCCGACGAGCCCCCCGGCCAGCGGCACAGTGCCCAGCTCCGGCAGGGGCCGCGGCGCGGCGGCGAGCGCCTGGCGGAGACCGGCCAGCAGCTCGGCCGCCGAGCGGGGCACGGGGAGCGAACGCGTACCGATCGTGAAACTGCGCTCGTCGAGCCGCACCTCGAGTGCGGCGCCAAAACCGATGAAGGAATAGCGGCCCAGCCGCTCCCCACCCTCCACGCTCTCGAGCAGGAAGCGCGGCTGGAACAAGGCCAGCTTCGCGTACGCCGATACCGGCGTATCCAGATCACCAGCGATGTCGAAAGGCGGTTTCATTCAATATCTTGTGTCAAAAAAAAGACCCATCCCGGTATAGGCCGGAGATGGGTCTGGTGTTCGGTAAAACGTGGATACTTGGTCGAGAACAGCCGAACGGCCCACTCCGGATTCAGGAGCAGGGCCACCATCCGCACATCGCGGCGCAAAGGGCTGTCTGGCGCATATGGCAGGAGTATGGCCATTGCCCGCCGGGGGCGTCAAGCGATCGTGTCGCAGCGCCGCGGCGGCGGTCGCCTTGTGCGCGGCCCGCTACTGCGCGGCCGGGGCGAGGCGTGCGCACAGCGCCTCGGTCGCGTCCACGACCTCGGGGCCCAGCCGGCTCAGGCGCGCATCGACGAAGCCCACCAGCCGGCCGTTGCGCACCGCCGTCATGGAGGGGAAAGCGCGCCAGTGCTCGATCCATTCCCTGGCGGTCGCCGGGTCCGCGGCCACCGCCAGGATCACCTCCGGATCGCGCGCCGCAATCGATTCGAGGGAAACGGCCGGCGCGGCATCGTGGAGCTCGCGGTAGATGTTGTCATAACCGCAGAGGGAGACGGCATCGTCGATAAGCTGTTGCCCGCCGATCGTGTAGACGGGCCGGTCCCACACCTGCACGAGGATGCGCGGAGCGTGCGAGCGGCGATAGCGAGACTTAAGCGCCTCGATGCGCCTGCGCAACTCATCGGCAGCGTGCTGCGCGACGCCGCGGGTGTCGAGCAACGCGCCCAGGCGCTCGACCGATGCGGGCAGGTCCGCGAGGCGCGTGACGTGGTGGCGGTACACCGCAAGTCCCGCGCGCTCGAAGGGCAGCAGCTGGGCTTCGGAAAATCCTCCGGTCCACGCGATGATGAGATCCGGATGGAGCGAGAGGATGCGCTCGAGATCAAAGCCGTGGCTGTCGCCGATGCGCGTGATCGCGCGCGCCGCTGCCGGTTCCACGGAAAAATCGGGCGTGCCCACGATGCGCTCACCGCCCCCGGCCGCGAACAGCATGGCCGTTGCGCCGGGGGAGAGGCTGACCACCCGCTGCGGTGGGCCGGGCAGCGAGAGGTTCCGTCCATCGTCATCGCGCACCTGCCAGGCGGCAGCCGCGCCGCTGAGCATGAGCGATAGCACGCCGAGGAGCAGTGCTGCGATTCCGGGTGACGGGCCGGCGGCCGCAGATCCGCGCGGGCTACGCACGCGTCGCGTCCGGCGGGGTGCCCAGCGCTGCGAAGCTGCAGCGCACGATGAGCCCGGGCGCCGCATCGAGCATTTCAAGCGTGCCGTGATGGAGTCGCACCACCGCGGCGACCAGGCTAAGCCCCAGGCCGCTTCCCGGCGTCGCGGCGTCGCGCACCTGGCGGCGAAACGGCAGCAGCATCTCCGCGTGCAGGCTGGCTGGAATTCCCGGCCCGTCGTCGCCGATGCTGAGCTGGACCTGCCCCTCGTGCGCCGCAACCTGCACCCGGACCGTCCCGCCCGCCGGCACGTACTTGAGGGCGTTTTCCAGCAGGTTCGTCACCAGCTGCGCGAGCAGCTGCTGGTGGGCACTCAACAGCGCCGGCGAAACGGCGCTGACCTGCAGCTTCAACCCCCGCTCCCGCGCTTCCGGCTCATACAGCTCGGCCAGCTCGCGCGCCATCTGCGCCAGGTCCACGCGCTCGCGGCTTGCATCGTTCCCGCCGGCTTCCGCCTGGGCGATCTGCAGCAAGGTGGCGAGCGTTCGCTGTACGCGCTCCAGATCGTCGATGGTGGCGCGCATCGCCTCGTCGGCACTGGTGCCGCGCGCCGCGCCCGCCGTCGCGCCGGTCAGCGCGGCCTCCAGCCGGGCACGCATGCGAAACAGCGGCGCGCGCAGATCGTGCGCCGCGCTGTTGAAGGTGACGTGCACGATCGCCGTCTGCCGCTCGATGCGATCGAGCATGCCGTTCACCGCGCTCGCCAGCTGGTCGAACTCGTCCGCGTTGCGCTCGAGCGGCAGGCGGCGGGTCAGATCGCCCGAGATGATGCTCTGGCAGGCCTGCGCGACCGCGCGCACGCGCGCCGCGACCCGGCGGCTGAACCACAGGCCGGTGAGTGCCATGAAGGCGACGGTCAGTCCCATGCCCCAGTACGTGGTGCTGCGCAGGCGCACGGCGAAACGGCGCCGCTCCGAAACATCGGTCCCCACCAGCAATCGGTTCCCGTCGAGCGTCACCACCGTCGCCCGCACCGGATGATCGACGGCGCTGCCGCGCTCGCTGGCACTGATGTCGAACTCCAGCCAGTCCCCTTCCCTGGAGAACTGCTTCGGCCACGAGGACAGATTCCCGGCCAGCTGGTTGCCTTCCCGATCGACCAGCAGATAGGCGGCGCCCAGGCGCCCCCAGTCATCGTCGCGCTGATCGAGCACCTCGATCAGGCGCGCGACGCCACCGCTCCGGTAATCCTCGCGCAACGATTCGATCTCCGTCTCGACGACCAAATCGACGTTGCGCTCCATGGCCCGCTGCGTGAGCAGGTAAGTGCTCCACAGGAGAACACTGATCCCCAGGGCCGCGCCGCACAGGTACCAGAGCGCGAGCCGCGCGGAGGAAGACAGGAAGCGCGGCATCTTCAGGCGCCCTGCCCCGGATCGCGGATGCTGTAGCCCACGCCGCGGATGGTGTGCAGGAGCGGGGGATTGAACTCGCGATCGATCGCCTGGCGCAGCCGGCTGATGTGCACGTCGATGAGATTGGTCTGCGGATCGAAGTGCAGGTTCCACACCGATTCGAGCAGCATGGTGCGCGTGACGACCTGGCCGGCGCGGCGCACCAGGAAGTCGAGCAGCTGGAATTCCTTGGCGGTCAGGTCGATGGGCCGTCCGGCCCGCATGACACGCCGCGCCATCACGTTGATCTCCAGATCGGCGACGCGCAGCACACCCAGGTTCTGGCTGTCGCCCGCCGCGCGCCGCAGCAGCGCCTCGACCCGTGCCAGCAGCTCGGCGAAGGCAAAGGGCTTGACCAGGTAGTCATCGCCCCCGGCGCGCAGGCCCTCGACACGATCGTCGATGGTGCCCAGCGCACTCAGCAGCAGCACGGGTGCATGCAGGTTCTCCAGCCGCAGCGTCGCCACGATGGTCAGGCCGTCGACGTGCGGCAGCATGCGATCGACGATCAGCAGGTCATAGCGCACGGCGCGTGCGGCATCCAGCCCCGCCTGGCCGTCGGCACAGTGATGCACGGTGTAGCCGGCCTCGCGCAGGCCATTGCCCACGTGACCGGCGGCCTCGACGTCGTCTTCAACCAGCAATATCTGCACGGGTGCTCCGCAGTCAGCGCACCCATCGTAGCTAAGGCGTGGCCGAGGCGCGAATCCTGCCGGCCCTAGGCCGCCAGCTGGTGTCCGAGCACCCCGGCGACGGCGTGGATCGTTGCGGCGATGCGCACCGTGCTGTGCACCTGCTCGCGCGTCACGCCGTGTTGCCGCAGCGCCTGCTCGTGCGAGCTGATGCACATGCCGCAGGCGTTGATCGTCGACACCGCGAGGGCAGCGAGCTCGAAGTCCACCTTGTCGATGCCCGGGCTGCCGATCACGTTCATGCGCAGGCGCGCCGGCATCCGCCGGTACTCGCAGTCCTCGACCAGATGCAGGAAGCGGTAGTAGACATTATTCATGCCCATGATCGCCGCGGCGGCGTGCGCGGCCTGCAGCTGCGCGGGTTGCAGCGGCCCGGCGGCCAGCGCCTCGAGCTGGCGGGCGAAGCGCGCATTGCGCGAGGCGAGCGCGGAGGACAGGGCGATCAGCCAGATCTGCGCCTCGTTCAGCCCCGGCGCCCCCGACACGGTGAGCACGCTGCCGAGGTTGAGGCGCAGGTCACGCGCATACTCCGGAATCGTCGCGCGAATCTCCTCCAGGCTCATCTCAGGCGGCCTTGAGGGTCGCATCGCCCGGCTGCCAGTTGCAGGGGCACAGCTCATCGGTCTGCAGCGCATCGAGCACCCGCAGCACTTCCTCGGGGCTGCGCCCGACGCTCAGGTCGGTCACGTAGACAAAGCGGATCAGGCCCTGCGGGTCCACGATGTAGGTAGCGCGCTGCGCGACGCCGGCCTGCGGGTCCAGGATGCCGAGGGCCGTGCTGAGCTCGCGCTTGTGGTCGGCGAGCATCGGGAAAGCGAGGTCCCGCAGTTCCTCCCGGGCCTGGCGCCAGGCCAGGTGCACGTACTCGCTGTCGAGGCTGGCGCCGAGCAGCTGCGCATCGCGCGCGGCGAACTCGCGCGCCAGTCTCCCGAAAGCGGCGATCTCGGTCGGGCAGACAAAGGTGAAATCCATCGGCCAGAAGAACACCACCTGCCATTTTCCGGCCAGGCGCGCGCCATCGAAGGTCTCGAAGGCCCGGGCCGCATCGGCCGAGACCACGCCGGTGAGCGAGTACTGCGGAAATTTCTGTCCAAGGCCCAACATAAGCTCCACTCCTTCAGAACGGGTGCGACGGATGATCCAGGTGCGCGACTTTGGCAGCCGGGCTTGCATTGTTCCAATCGATTGTCTTTATAATAAAGATAGATGGCGTGTATGGATCTCCATGGCTGACCTCAAACTCAAGGACTTGCGCTACCTGAGCGCGCTGGCCTCGACCCGCCACTTCGGCCGGGCGGCGGCGGCCTGCTTCGTCAGCCAGCCCACGCTGTCGGCGCAGCTGCGCAAGCTCGAGGCCTACCTGGGCGTGCAGCTCATCGAGCGGGCGCCGCGGCACGTCACGCTGACCGAGGCGGGCGCCGCGATCGCCGCGCGCGCCCAGCAGATCATCGCCACCAGCGACGAGATCGTGCGCCTCGCGCAGACCTGGCGCGACCCGCTGGCGGGGCGACTGCGCGTGGCCACGCTCCCGACCATCGGGCCGTACCTGCTGCCGCAGATCTTGGTGCAGATGCGCAAGTCCCTGCCGCGCCTGAACCTCATGCTCTACGAATACCAGACCGGAGCGATGCTCGAGCAGCTGCGCGCCGCCGAGATCGACCTGGGGATCCTGGCGCTCCCCGTCGATCTGGATGGCCTCGAGTCCCGTGCGCTGTACGAGGAGCCTTTCCTGCTCGCGGTGCCCGAAAGCCACCGCCTCGCCGCACGGCGCCAGGTGCAGATCAGCGAGCTGGGCGAGGACACGCTGCTGCTGCTCGAGGACGGCCATTGCCTGCGCGAACAGGCCCTCGCGGTCTGCGCGCGCTCGCGCGCGCACGAGCGCGCGGATTTCCGTGCCACCAGCCTGGAGACGCTGCGCCAGATGGTGGCGGCCGGCGCCGGCGTCACGCTGCTGCCCGCGCTCGCCTGCCGTGGCGCCTACGGCGCGGCGGCGGGGCTCCGGCTGCTCCCGCTGGTGAAGCCGGTACCGACCCGGCAGATCGGTGCCATCTGGCGCCAGAGCAGCGCGCGCGCCCCGGCGATCGGCGCCTTCTGCGAGCTGCTCATCCGCCACGGCGGCAGCGGGCGCCGCGCATGAGTGCGGGCGGCAGCGCCACGGTGTCGGTCTACGACCGGCTGTGGCACAGCAACGAGGAACTGTGCAGCCTGCTGGCCACCGGCGCTGCGCGCCGCGAACTGAGCGCCATGTTCGGCGGCGCCGACTATGCGCTGCTCACGGGCCTGGCGCGCGCCGCCAGCCGCGCGCCGCGCCGGCGAGCGGAGACGGTGTACCTGCTGCCCGGCATCATGGGCACGCAACTCGGCGCGCTTCCCGCCGGCGAAAATCCTGCTGACCTGATCTGGCTCGACCCGCAGGATGTGATCGAAGGCGGCCTGTATCGGTTGCGCCTGCCGCAGGCGACGGACCTCGTCCCACTCGGTGCCCTGCCCTTCAGTTACCTGGCCCTCCAGCTGCGACTGCGCGCCGCCGGATTTGCGGTGCTCATGCACGACTACGACTGGCGCCTGAACCTCGCCGATCTCAGCGCCGCCTTCCTCGCCCGCCTGCGCGCCGATCCGGCCGACTCGCTCCTGATCGTCGCTCACAGCATGGGCGGGTTGATCGCCCGCAGCGCGCTCGGTGCTGCCGAGCGCTCCCGCCTGCGTCGCCTGGTCACGCTCGGCACGCCGCACGGCGGTTCCTATGGCGCAGTGCAGGCTCTGCGCGGTACTTATCCGGTGGTGCGGCGCCTCGCGGCGCTCGATCAGCTGCACGACGCAGAAGCCCTGTCCAGCGATGTGTTCAATACCTTCCCCAGCATCCACCAGATGGTGCCGGGCCGCAGCAGCGGGCAACAAGCCGATCTGTTCGACCCCGGCAACTGGCCGTCCACCGATCCGCGGCCCGATCCGCGCCTGCTGCAGGAGGGGCGCGCCTTCCTCGCTGCGCTCCCCGCCACCGACGAGCGCTGCATTGCCATCGCCGGCACCCAACAGCGCACGGTGACCGGAGTGCGCCTGGCCGGTGACGAATTTCACTACCAGATCAGCAACGCGGGCGATGGCACCGTGCCGCTGGCATCCGCGCAGCTCCCGGGCGGCAGCAATTACTACGTGCGCTGCGAGCACAGCGCCCTGCCGCGCAGCGCGACGGTGGCCTGTGCCGTGCTCGAGCTGCTGCGCAGCGGGCGCACCAGCCGCCTGGCCGCGCAGCCCGGGCGGCTGCGGGGACGGACCGTGACGGTGCGCGATGCTGAGCTGCGCGGCACCTGGCTGCAGAAGATCGACTGGGCGGGCCTGGCGCCCGCCGCGCGCCGCGACTATCTGAACGACCTGAATGAGCCGCCGCGCCAGTACGCGCCTTTTGCTCCCGCCGGTCCAGGCGCGTAGCATCGGCGGGACCATTTATTGCGAGTACCCCGCCCATGAAAACCGAGGAGCCCCACGCGCATCCCGCCCGCCTCAGCCGTCGCGAACTGCTGCTGGCCACGGCCAGCGCCGCCGCGCTCGGCGCCGCCGCTTTGGCGCGCGCCGCCGACTCGCCCACTCCAGCCGCCGCGGCCGGTGCAGCAGCGGCTGCGCCTAGCCCCAAGGCCCCCACCGGCCCTTTCAGCCTGCCCGCGCTCCCGTACGCGGACAATGCGCTCGACCCGGTGATCTCCAGCAACACGCTGGGTTTCCACCACGGCAAGCATCACCAGGCCTACGTCGACAATCTCAACAAGGCCGTGGCGGGCACGCCCTATGCCGAGATGCCGCTCGAGGCGATCATCGCCGCCACCTACGGCGTCCCCGATCGCACCGCGATCTACAACAACGCCGCGCAGCACTGGAATCACAGTTTCTACTGGCGGAGCCTGAAGGCGCAGGGCGGGGGCGAACCGCCCGCGGCCCTGAAGCAGCGGATCGAGGCCGTCTTCGGCAGCGTGGATGCCTGCCGCAAGGAATTGCTGAGCGCGGCCACCACGCAGTTCGGCAGCGGCTGGGCCTGGCTCGTGCAGGAGGGCGACAGGCTCGCGGTCATCAAGACCGGCAACGCCGACGCACCGCTCCGCGGCGGCCAGCGACCGCTCCTCACCATCGACGTGTGGGAGCACGCCTACTATCTGGACTACCAGAATCGGCGCGTCGACTACGTCAGCGGCGTGCTCGGCAAGCTGATCGACTGGGGGTTCGCGGCCGGAAATCTCGGCCCGGCCTAGCCCGGCGCCTGTCAGGCGCTCAGTGCCGAGTCCGACGCTTCGGCGATGATCGAGGCGAAGGCGGGCTTGCCGGCCTGCTGTGTGAGCAGCTGCGCCAGCAGCTCCTGGATCCCGACCGCCTCGCCGAAGAGCCGGCCCTGCGCCAGATCGCAGCCCCACTTGCGCAGGAACGGCACCTGGCGTACGAGTTCCACGCCCTCGGCGACGACCTGAAGACCCAGGCCATGGCCCATGTCGATGATGGTCCGCACCAGCGTCGCGTCGGCCGGATCGTCGGCGACATCGCGCACAAAGGACTGGTCGATCTTCAGCGTGCCGATCGGAAACTGCTGCAGCGCCGAGAGCGAGGAGTAACCGGTGCCGAAATCGTCGATGGACAGGTGCAATCCGATGGCGGCGAGCTGATCGAGCATCTGCACCGTGCGCCGCGGATCGGCCATCAGCGTGGTCTCGGTGATCTCGAGCTCCAGGCTCTGCGGCGGTACGTTGTGGCGCTCGAACAGGGAGCGGCAGTTGAGAATAAAGCCGGCATGCCGCAGCTGCTTGAGCGAGAGATTCAGGGCAATGCGGCCCGGGTTGCTGACCGAGCGGCGCAGCAGCTTCAGGTCGATGCACACGCGCTCCAGCACCCAGCCGCCGATGGCACTGATGAGGTCATTCTCTTCGGCGATGGGGATGAACTGGGCCGGCGGAATGTCGCCATGCCCCGGCAGGCGCCAGCGCAACAGCGCTTCGGCCCCCACGATGCGGCCGTCGCGCAGATCGACCTTGGGCTGGTAATGCAGCACGAATTCATCGCGCTCCACGGCCCGACGGAGCTTGCTCTTGAGCATCAGCCGCTCGACGGCGGCCGCGTTCATCTCCTGGGAGTAGAAGGCGAAGGTGTTGCCGCCGTTCTGCTTGGAATAGTACATGGCCGCATCCGCGTTGCGGATCAGGTCGATCACGTTGTCGGCATCGCGCGGGCAGAAGGCCACGCCGATGCTCACGGTCAGCACCACTTCCTGCTGGCTGACATGGAATGAGGCGCCGACGGTATCGAGCACGGTGCGCGCCAGCTGCGCCACCTGCTCGCCGGCCTCCTCGGCATTGGTGCCCAGGCCGTCGACAAACAGCGCGAACTCGTCGCCGGCGAGCCGGCCGAGCACGGTCTCGCTGCTGAGCGCCCGCGTCAGGCGCTCGGTGAGCAGCTCGAGCACCCGATCGCCCGAGGCGTGACCGAAGGTGTCGTTCACCTCCTTGAAACGGTCCATGTCGATGTACAGCAGCGCCACACCCTGCCCGAGGCGCCGGGCGCGCGCGATGGCCTGCTGCAGCAGATGCTGGAACTGCATGCGGTTGGGAATCTTGGTCAGGGCGTCGTAGCGCGCCAGGTAGCGAATGCGCCGCTCGGCGCGCTTGCGTTCGGTGATGTCGCGCGCCACGTAGATATCGCCGGCGAATTCCTCCGCCACCGTTGCGACGGTGGACACCACGAATGACACCGGAATCGTCTGGCCGGCGCGCGTGCGCAGCACGGTCTCCCCATTCTCGCGCGCCACGGCCAGGGGATTGACCCCCTCCTCCACCGGCGTGGCGAGGAGCGAGGCGACGTTCATGCCGGACAGTTCCTCGGTGCTGTAGCCGGTCAGCCGCTGCGCGGCATCGTTGATGATGCGGATCGCGCCATCGGGGGCAGCCACGAACACGCTGTCGCTCATGCTGTTGAGCACGCTGTGCAGGTAGTCGCGACTGTAGGTGGTGTCGTGCAGGGCGATGCGCATGCGCTCGAAGGCGCGCTGCAGGAGCCCCAGGTAGCCGGATTGGCCGCCAATGACCGGTTGGGAGAACTCGCTGCGACTCAGGCGCTCCGCCGCATCAATCAGCTGCTCCACGCCCTGCTGCATGCGCCGTTGCTCCCTCCAGGACCAGTACGCGAGCAGCCCCATGCCTACCACCGTCAGCAACTCGGCAGCCGTGGTCAGCGCTTCGGGCAGAAGCGGCGGGAAGGCCACATCGGCCACCCAGGCGCACATGCCGAGCAACACCGCAATGGTGGTGGCATGGCGGCTGAGGATCTGCAGTTTGGGCAGGCGTCGCATGGGGGCGGATCCGGACATTACCCTTGGTCCCGAGGCAGCATAGAATCATGCACGATGCACGCGCCGACCGCCAATTGCACGCCGGCTACGCTGACACTGTCGGAGCTGGAATTGACCGGCCGCGCCAGCACGCACGTGCGCGAGTGGCCAGAATGGCGCTGCCAGCTGCACCCCGCCGCCGCCCCCGCCCTGCAGGCGATGAGTGCCGCCGCTGCCGGCGCCGGCATCGATCTGCTGCCCGTGTCCGGATTCCGCGATTTCGCCCGGCAGCTCGCCATCTGGAACGGCAAGTTCAGCGGCGCACGCCCACTCCTCGATCGGGCCGGCCAGCCGCTGGCGGCCGATGCCCTCGACGAGGCCGGGCGCGTCGCGGCAATTCTCGTCTGGTCGGCGCTCCCCGGCGCCAGCCGTCATCACTGGGGGAGCGAGTGCGACCTGATCGATCGGGCAGCCCTCCCGGCCGGTGCCGCGGTCGAACTGCTCGGGAAACACTACGCCGCGGACGGATGCTACGCGCGGCTTGCCGCGTGGCTCGCGCGGCACGCGCACGACTATGGTTTCTTCCAGCCCTACGACCTGGACCGCGGCGGAGTGCAACCGGAACCCTGGCACTTCAGCTTTGCACCGCTCGCTGCCCCGGCGCAGGCGGCGTTGCATCCGGAACTGCTGCGCGCGGCGCTGGCGGGCAGCACGCTATTGGGCTGGGAGACGGTGCAGCGGGAGCTGCCGCGCATCTACGCTCGCTACGTCAACGCGGTGGCCAGCGCGCCGGGCACGGCGCTGGCGGCGGGGGCGCTCAGTCCCGCAGCCAGGCCCGCTTGAAATAACCGAGCATCTGGCCGCGCACCTCGGCCAGCGCATTCGGATCCGCGGCATACAGCGGCGGATTGCGGCGCAGCAGCCGCCAGCTCTCGCTGCGCAGCACCTGCTCGAGAAACAGCA
>JANXYA010000013.1 GCA_025350345.1 Gammaproteobacteria bacterium | reverse complement strand
GGCGCGCCTGGCGGCACGGCTCGCAGCGAGGGATATCCTGCTGCTGCACGATGGCCACAGTGCCCGCACCCGGGCCGGAACGCCGATTATCGTCGAGGTGCTGCCACGGCTCCTCGATGCCATTGCCCGCGCAGGGCTGGTCACGGTAACGCTGGCGGAAGCGTTGCCATGACCGCGGCGGAATTGATGAAGCGGCTGGCGCACCTCGCCGCAGACCGATACCGTCCCTCGGGTCGCTTTGCCTATTACTTCGCGCGCGGCAAATTCGCGGGCGATCCGGTATTCGCGGCCCTGCTGGCGCGCGACCTGATTCCGGAGGGTGCCCGCCTCCTTGATCTGGGCTGCGGCCAGGGCTTGCTGGCCGCATGGCTTGATGCGGCCCGCGCCAGTCACCGGGCAGGGCAGTGGGCGCAGTCGTGGCCCGCACCGCCGCGACTCAGCGCTTTCCGTGGCATCGAGCTGATGCCCCGCGATGTCGAGCGGGCCCGGCGCGCCCTCGGCGCACTGGCACAGATCGAGTGCGCCGATATTCGCAGCGCCGCATACGGTGAGGCTGATGTCGTAATCATCCTGGATGTGCTCCACTACATGGACCCGTCCGCGCAGCAGCAGGTGCTGCAACGGGTGCGATCCTCGATCGGACCCGCGGGCGTCCTGCTGCTTCGCGTCGGCAATGCAGCCGGTGGCTGGCGATTCAGAATGAGTCGGTGGGTGGACGCTGCCGTGCTGTACCTGCGCGGTCATCGACAGGAGCGGCTGTATTGCCGCACACTGCCGGCCTGGTCGGCCGCCCTGACGGACTGCGGGTTCAGCGCGCAGGCGATACCGATGAGTGCGGGCACGCTCTTCGCCAACGTCCTGCTGGTCGCGACACCCCGATGAATCCGCTTTTCCTGACACGATTCACGGCCACGTGCTGCCTGGGTGCCGGCCTGCAACCCCTGGGCGCGGCGCTGGCCGGCACCCGCAGCGGCCTGGCGCCGTGCCGCTTCGAGGATGTGGCCCTGGATACCTGGATCGGTGCGGTTGCCGGAATCGAAGAGCAGCCATTGCCGCAGGCCTGGAGGCCGTTCGAATGCCGCAACAACCGGCTGGCGTATCTGGGGCTGGGCCAGGACGGGTTCACCGCCGCGGTTGCGGCCTGCATCAGCCGGGTGGGCGCGCACCGCGTCGGGCTGTTCATTGGCACCAGCACTTCAGGCATCCTGCAGACCGAGCTGGCCTACCGCCGGCGCGACCCTAGCAGCGGCGCACTGCCGGCTGATTTCCACTACGCCGGCACCCACAACACATTTTCCGCGGCAGCATTTATCCGCCAGCTGCTCGGAATCCAGGGGCCTGCGGCCGTGGTCTCGACGGCCTGTTCATCCAGCGCCAAGGCATTTGGAGCGGCACAGCGCATGATCGAGCTCGGGATCATCGATGCCGCCGTGGTGGGCGGTGTGGATTCACTTTGCCTGACGACACTCTATGGCTTTCACTCCTTGCAGCTGACCGCGCGCCAACCCTGCCGGCCGTTCGCAGCCGAGCGCGACGGAATCTCGATCGGGGAGGCCGCAGCCTTTGTGCTGCTCGAAAAATCCGCGCCCCGCGCGGGCGGGAGTGCCATTGCCCTGCTTGGAGTCGGTGAATCCAACGACGGCTACCACCTGTCGGCACCGCACCCGGAGGGCCTCGGCGCACGCCTCGCCATGGAATCTGCCCTCGGCGCCGCCGGTCTTGGCGCCGCCGAGGTCGGCTACGTCAATCTGCATGGCACCGGCACCGCCAGCAACGACAGTGCGGAGTGCGCCGCGGTCACGCGCGTGTTTGGAACGGCCATGCCCTGCAGCTCGACCAAAGGCGCCACGGGCCACACGCTGGGAGCGGCGGGCGCGCTCGAGGCGGTGATCTGCGCGCTGGCCCTGCGGGACCAGCTGCTGCCTGGCGGGGCGAATACAGACCAGGTGGATCCGGCACTGCGCCTGAACTACATCACGAGCAGCCAGGCGGGATCATTCACTCACGCGGTGAGCAATTCCTTCGGCTTCGGTGGCACCAACTGCAGCCTGGCCTTCGGCAGGTTATCGTGAGCGCCGCGGCGACGAACGAACTTCTCGCCTACGTGACGGGCATCGGTGTCCGCGGGCCAGGTCTCGCAGACTGGCCGCAGACCGAGGCCGTGCTGAGCGACCGGCAGCCTTATCAGCGCGCGGACACGCTGCTGAGCGCTCCCGACACCCTGCCACCCACGGAACGCCGTCGCACGGGTCGCGTGGTCAGGCTCGCCTTCGCGATCGGGCTCGAGGCGGCGCGCCAGTCCGACACGGATCCGGCGCGGCTGCCCGTGGTGTTCGCCTCCTCCGGCGGCGATGGCGACAACTGTCATGAGATCTGCCAGACGCTGGCGTCGGCCAATCGGGCCCTGTCCCCGACACGCTTTCACAACTCGGTGCACAACGCGCCCGCCGGCTACTGGAGCATCGCCGCCCATACGCAGGTGCCATCGACGACGGTCTGCGCCTATGACGCCAGTTTCGCCGCCGGGCTGCTCGAGGCGTTGACCCAGATTGCCGTGCACGGCGCCACCACGGCGCTCATCGCGTACGATCTGGACTACCCACCGCCGCTGCGTGCCGCGCGCACGGTGCCGGCCGCATTCGGGATGGCACTGGTCCTGCACGCCAGCCCGCAGCCCCGTGCGCTGGCGCAGTTGCGCGTCTGCCTGGACAGCGGGGCGGCTGACGGTATCGGTCATGCTGAATTGGAGGCACTGCGCGCGGCCATTCCGGCGGCCCAGGGTCTGGTGCTGCTTGAGGCGATTGCGAAGCGACAGACGAGGAGCGTGAACATCGCGTACCTGGAGCCGCAGACGCTGCGTGTCGAGGTGATCCCGTGCGCCTAGATCACGCCTGGATTGCCGCTCATATCCCGCATCAGGGCCGCATGTGCCTGCTGGATGAAGTGGTCGAGTGGAGCGTGGAGCGTATCTGCTGCCGCAGCGAATCACACCGGCGCGTGGACAACGCGCTGCGCGCCCACGGCCGCCTCGGGATCGCCTGCGGCATCGAGTACGCGGCCCAGGCCATGGCGGTGCACGGCGCACTGCGCGCCGCGGCCTCGCCGCGAAAATCCCGGCCCGGGATGCTCGCCAGTGTGCGCGGCCTGACGATGAATGTCGGGCGACTCGATGACATCGCCGGCGCCCTCCTTGCCAACGCCACGCTGGTGAATGGCGATGACACGATGGTGCTCTACGAATTCAGCCTTGCCGACTCGACCCGTCTGTTGCTAGCGGGCCGGGCGACGATCGCCTTCGCCGCCACTTCAGGGGAGGAGCCTCCCATGCGAGCATCATCGTGAACACCAACCAGAGGCGCGCGCTGGTGACCGGGGCGAGTGGCGGGATCGGTGCAGCCATCTGCCGCCGCCTGGCCGGTGCCGGGCATTTCGTGTACGTGCACGCCCATCAGAATCGCGACGCCGCCGCGGCACTGGTCCAGGAGCTCAACAAGACGGCCAGCTGCAGCGAAGCGCTCGCCTTCGATGTCACTGACGCCGATGCAACCCGCGCCCGGCTGGAATCCCTCATCGCCGATGCGCCGATCCAGATCCTGGTCAACAATGCCGGCCTGCACGATGACGCCGCATTTCCGGGAATGAGCGCGCGGCAGTGGCATCGCGTCCTGGATGTGGCACTCGACGGCTTCTTCAACGTCACGCAGCCCCTGTCGCTGCCGATGATCCGCAGTCGCTGGGGCCGGATAATCAACATTTCCTCGGTCGCGGCGCTCATCGGCAATCGCGGGCAGGTCAATTATGCAGCGGCGAAGGGTGCACTCAACGCCGCCACCCGCTCCCTCTCACTCGAGCTGGCGAGCCGCGGCATCACCGTCAATGCCGTCGCGCCCGGTATCATCGCGGGTGGCATGGCGGAGCGCAGCTTTGACGATGAGGCCATTGCGCGACTGGTGCCCATGAAGCGCGCCGGCTTGCCTGGTGAGGTGGCAAGCCTCGTGGGTTACCTCGCTTCCGACGAGGCGGCTTATATTACGGGCCAGATTATCTCGATCAACGGCGGCATGAGCTGAACTATCGCATTCTGCCCGGGTCGGTATGTCAGGGGTCTTGTGGGTACTGGAGAATCATCATGAATGTCACCTTTGCCGGATTCATCGCGGTCTTGTTGCTGGCCCTGGCGCCCGCCTATCCGTCGTATGCCGCGGACGGTGCGCCCGACACCTCCCACAAGACCGTGGCTGAGAGCGCCAAGGATCTCGGCCAGGCGGTAAAGCGCGATGCCAAGGCCGTCGGCAAGGCCGTCAAGCAAGGTGCCCAGGAAGTCGGATCCGCGGCCAAGCGCGGTGCGAAGAAAGTGAAGGACGCTGTCAAGACCAAGTGAGCGCTGGTAATTCCTGGTCTGCCGAATCCTCGTTCTGAGGTGGCCCTGGCCAGTGTCCAGGAGTGGCACGCACAATTTTGCTACCATGCACGGATAAGTCCCGCCGCTGAGGGGGCCCATGCACCGCACGCGAATTTCACGACGCTGCGCAGCAGCTGTGCTGCGCAGCTTCCTGGCTGGCGTGATCGGGACCTTCCTCCTTGCCAGTACTTGCCCGGCGCAGTCGGTGGCCGGTGCCCTGACCTCTGGAATTCCCTCGCTCCCGCTGGCGCAGGCCTTGCGGGCATTCGCCGCACAGACCTCCGTTCAGGTCGTCTACGTATCTGAACTGGCGGCGGGGCGCCTGAGCAAGGAGGTCGCCGCGGGCCTGGCCACGACCGAGGCGTTGACCCGCATGCTCGAGGGCACGGGACTGCGTTTTGAATTCCTGAACTCCAGGACGGTCAAGTTGCTGGCCATGGATCGGGCGGCCGAGCCCGCCCGTCGCCTCCGGCGCAGCACCGGGGAGGCGAACGCAAACCCGCCGATCTGGCCCGAGCCACTCGAGGAGATCATGGTCACGGCGACCCTGCGCCAGGAGTCCCTGAGCGCCGTGCCGATCAGCGCTTATGTGTTGTCCGCGGCGGAAATCGATGCGGCGGGCATCAAGGACATCAGTGAGATTGCCAGTCGGGTTCCCGGCCTCGACTTCGGCGTGGGCGCTGAATTTGGCCCGGGGATTCTCTCCAACCTCACCGTGAGGGGCGTCAGTGCCGACACGGGCAATGCGCCCACGATTGCCGTCTACATGGACGATGTGCCGGTGCAGGCTGTGCACGCGAACCTGTCAAATCCGTATCCCGTCACCTTCGACCTGGCGAGGGTGGAGGTGCTGCGCGGTCCGCAGGGCACGCTGTTTGGATCCAACGCACAGGGCGGCGCCATACGATTCATAACGCAGGCACCCAGCGCGACGAGCGATAGTGGGCTGTACCATGCGGAAGTTTCCGCCAGTGACCAGGGTGGCATGAGCGTGGAAGCTGGCGCCGCGCTGGGCCAGGCCATTGTTCCAGGACGCCTGGGCGTGCGCGTGAGCGCCTCGTTCCGCAGCGACGGCGGCTACATCGATCGCGTGGATCCCTTCAATGGCGCCATCGTCGATCGGAATGCCAATGACTCTACGGCTGCAGCGCTGCGTCTTGGACTTGTCTTCCAGCCGACGGACGCCTTGCGACTGACGCCTTCGTTCACTTACCAGTCCACTCACCTGCACGACACGCCGATCTTCTACGTTTATCTCCAGGTCCCCGGCATGCCCAGTGTTCCCGGCAACGGCGGTGTTTTCCAGAACGAAAAACTGCTGCGCCAGCCCTACGACGATCACTTCGCCATTGAATCCCTCAAGCTGGAGCAGGAACTCGGCGGCGCCGAATTCACCGCGATAGCGGCATTCTATGACCGGACTGCAGCGGCGACGGTTGACGAGACAAACGCCGCCTGCCTGGAATTCTTCCAGGGCTGCGGCAACCCGCTGGGACCTGCGTATCCGTCGTCCTACTCACAGGCCGTCCCAACCCTGCTCGGCGTGCATCAGAGCGCGCTCTCCGCGGAGCTGCGCCTGGCATCGGCCCGAGTCGATTCGCGCCTGAGCTGGCTGGCGGGGCTGTTTTATTCCCGCTCACACGAGAACCGGACCCGCGACACCTACCTGATCGCCGACCCCGGGAACCCGGGCATCTACAGTGCCGGCTACGCCTTCAATACTGCGCTCGACGGATTCGGGCACCTGCAGCTCGAGCTGACGCGGCGCTGGAAACTGGCCCTGGGCACCCGCTTTGGATGGAGAGGAGTCGACTATTCGGATTTTGAAGCGGGGTTTGCCAATACTGGCGCTGCTCCCTACACACACATCGTCCAGGGCCTGACGGCGATTCCGCCTGCGCCGCGACTTGACGTCTCCTATCAGGCGGATGACCACAAGTTCTATTACCTGACGATTGCCAAAGGCAGTCGCGGCGGTGGCAGCAATTTTCCCGGCCAGTGCGGCACGAGTGCGGTGCCGCCGACTTTCACTTCGGATGCACTCTGGAACTATGAACTCGGGGCAAAGCATGCGCTGTTCGGCAATCGGGTGCACGTGGATGCCAGCATCTTCTATGACAAGTGGAACGATCTGCAGATCCATGCCTACGATGCGTGCAGCAATAGCTACACCGCCAATGCCGGGCTGGCGACCAGTTCCGGCTTTGACCTGACCGCGGATCTCGTGGCTGGCCGTTTTGGCGTCCGGCTGGCCGTGGGCTACGTGGACATCCACTACACGGAAACGATTCTCACCACGACCGGACAGGTCATCGCCGATCGCGGCGACGTTGTCGGGGGATTGCCCTCGGTCCCTTCACCCTGGAGTGGGGCACTCTCGGCCCAATACAACTGGCCGTTGCAAGGCGGCCCCAAGGGCTACGTGCGTGCGGACGATATTTTTGCCAGCCGCAACCCGGGCCCATTTGTCGAGAACGACCCAAACTCCATTTTTTACTTTCCCGGAGGAGCTCACGGCGACCCTGGAACAAACAGGCTGAACCTGCAGTTCGGGATGGTGCGCGCGGGCCTTGATCTCAGGCTGGCCATCAACAACGTCCTGGACTCGCGGCCGACGCTGCACGTCGTCCCGGACGGTCTGGCATCGTCCCTGTTCTACGCCTACACCTTTCGGCCGCGGACCCTGACCCTGGCCGCCACCCAGCGATTTTGATCGCGGACCCGCAAGGGTTGCATGAGGCCAGCGTGCCGGCAGGTATTACCGCGCGGGCCTGATCCAGCGCGCAATCAGACCGACGCACAGCAGGAGCGCTGCGGCGCTGAGCGCCAGCGAGTAGTGGATCCCGACCAGGGCGCCGCCGAGGCCGACCGTGACGCCGCTGAAGGTCCGGAGCCCGAGACTGGCGCTGATGTACAGCCCGACGATGCCGCCGCGTTGCGCGGCGGGCGCCCTGAGCTGCACGAGGGTCTGTGCCATGGCGCTGAAGCTCAGCTCGAAGAATCCGGCCGCCAGGAGCAGCGACAGGGTCAGCAGGTAGCTGTGCGAGAGGGCAAAGCCGCCGATCGCCAGGCACCAGCAGGCGGCGAGGAGCAGTGCGCTGCCGGGGGTGGCGGGCAGGAGGCTCCGGCTCTCGAGCAGCAGCACGGCGCTGAACGCGCCGGCCGCGTCCGCCGCCAGCAGCGCGGCGTAGGCCGCGCCGGCACTGCGAAAGCCCAGGTCGTCGGCGAAACCGGGCATCTGCGCCTGGTAGGCGCTGCCGACGAAGAACGAGGCGCAGCCGGCGAGCAGCGTCATGGCAATGATCTGGCGATTGCCGCCCATGCTGCGCCAGCTCTGTGCCAGGCCACCGAGACTGGCGGCGATGAGGACATGGCGCCGTCGCGCGGCACTGTCGGCGCGCTCGAGGTAGCGTGGCTTGTGCAACCAGATCAGCATGGGAAGGTAGATGAGCGCGTTGGCAATGATGCCGTGCGCCGGTCCCAGGGCGATCATCAGGAGATTCCCGACGGCCGGACCGACCAGCATGCCCATGTACCGCGCACTGGCGCCCAGGCGCACGGCGCTCTGCAGGTGCTCCGGACCGACGATGTCGAAAATCAGCAGTTGCGCCGGCGCGGTCCACAGTACGCCGGCGATGCCGTGCAGTGCGAGCAGCACGCACGCCTCCCAGATATACAGCGTGCCGTGCAGGAACAGCAGTCCCCAGGCGATGGACACCGCCATGAACAGCAGCATGCCGCACTGGATCATGCGCCGCGGATTGTTGCGATCGGCCAGCACGCCGGCGTAGCCGGACAGCAGCAGGAACGGCAGCCAGTGCGAGATGACGGCGAAGGCGCCGAGCGCGGGCGAATGAAACCTCTGGTGCAGCACCCAGTAGCTGATCACGTGCTCGGTGTTGTCCGCCATCATC
>JANXYA010000008.1 GCA_025350345.1 Gammaproteobacteria bacterium | reverse complement strand
GCGATCGCGTACCGCATCGGCATGGATCGACACGAACAGGTCCGCATTCGCGGCACGGGCCCGCACCATGCGCTCGCGCAGATCAATGAGGCGATCAGAATCCCGCGTCAGCACGGCGTGCATCCCCGGACGGGCATTGATGCGCGCGGCCAGCGCCCGCGCGATCGCCAGCGTCACGTCCTTCTCGTGCGTGCCTCCCGGGCCCGAGGCGCCCGGATCCTCCCCGCCATGACCGGCGTCGATGGCCACGACGATGTCGCGCTCCATGCCGGCCGGGGCATGTGCGGGCGCCACGACGCGCACCGGCAGGGCCACGGCGGGCGCGGCTGGTGCCGGCGCGGCGGCCGGGGCGGAGGGCGGGATCGATGCGAATACGGGGGCCGCGCCCAACCTGATCTGCAGCTGGTAGCTGCGCGCAGTTCCCACAGAGACCACGCGCGGTGTGACGGTCGCCTGGCCACGCAGCTCGAGCACCAGGCGATAGGTGCTGCGCTCGTGCACCGCACCGCGCAGCCCGACCACCATGCCCGCGGCCGCCGGGAGCCGGAGAGCCGCCGCACGGCGGGTTCCCGGCAGGTCCACGACCACGCGACGGGGCCCGCCTAACACAAAGACCACAGGATGCACCGGAGCCGACAGCCCCAGGGTCAGGGTCAGGGTCAGGCCGGAGGCGTCACCGCTGAGCGCCGCCGCCTGCAGCAGGGCGCTGGAGCGGGCGTTGGAGGGCATCGCCACCGCCGCCAGGGCGGCCAGGATCACAAGGACGGGGGATGAGTAGCGCGACATTTGAAGTGCCTGAAGCCTCCCACGGCCCGCACTCTATGACGGGGCCAACATTTATTCAATACTAATCAGGAGCCTAGACAATTAAACTCGATTCATTTCTGCGATGACTGGTTCGCCGCGGAGTGCATCCAGCCAGGTGGCCCCGGCCACCGTCGCAGCCTCGATCCGCGCCTGGCGGCCCTGTGCGGCGATGGACAGCGTCAGGCGCAGGTCCGCGGGCGGGATCGCCCCGGCAGCACGCTCGGGCCACTCGATCAGAAACAGCGCTCCCGGCGTCCACTCCTCGCGCCATCCGAGCACGCCCGCATCCTGAGCGCCGTCCAGGCGATAGAGGTCCAGGTGCAGGATGCGCAGGCCTGCCGATTCATAGGATTCCAGCAGGGTGTAGCTCGGGCTGCGCACGACGCCGCTCACGCCCAGCTCGCGCAGCAACCCTCGCGCCAGCGTCGTCTTGCCCGCGCCCAACTCCCCCTGCAGGTACACGGTCAGGGCGCCAGCGGCTGAGCGGGGACTGCAGCGGGCAAGTGCCGCCCCCAGCCGCTCCGTGTGCTCACTGTCAATGAGCGCCAGCTCAATCCTCACCGCTCCGCCCCGCTTTGCGGACTCACTCCAGGGGCGGTGCCGGCGCCGTTCACCCAGTGCGACAGGCGCGCGGCCAGCTCGAGCGCCACCATGCCTCGGCCGCCATGACGGGCCAGTTCATCGCCGGCGAGCGCGTGGGCCACGACACCGGCTCGCGCCGCGCGCCAGGGATCGGCGCATTGCCCGTAGATCGCGGCGATCGCGCCCGTCAGGACATCACCCATCCCGGGCGCCGCCATCCCCGGGTTGCCATGCGGGCAGATCGCGCTGATGTGCCCCGGGGCGCCGATGAGGGTGCCCGCTCCCTTGAGGACCACCACCGCGCCGGTGCGTTCGACCAGTCGATGGAGCGATCCGAGGCGATCCTTCTGGATCCCAGCGGAGCTCAGGCCCAGCAGGCGCCCGGCTTCCCCGGGGTGCGGCGTCAGGACGGCGCCTTCAGGCGGCCTTGTCCCCGTCTCGGCCAGCAGGTTCAGCGCATCCGCGTCCAGCACCAGCGGCTTGCCGCTCGCCAGCGCCCTATCGAGCAAGCCGCGCGCCCAGGGACCGGTGCCCAGTCCCGGGCCAACTCCAACCACCGTAGCTGCCGCGAGCGATGCGTCCAGCGCAGTGCCATCGACAGCACCCAGGCAGATCAATTCGGGTCGACTGGCGAGGATGGCCGTGACGTTCTCTGGCGCCGTGGCCACGCTCACGAGTCCTGCACCGCAGCGCAGGCAGGCCTCTCCGGCCAGGCGCGCGGCTCCCGCCATGCCCGGCCCGCCGGCGATCAACAGGACGCGGCCGAAGTCGCCCTTGTGCGCAGTGCGCGCACGCGCCGGCAGGGCGCGCGCGATGTCCGTCGCGTCGAGCCGTTCCAGCACGGGCTGGGCCAGGGCGCCATCGGGAGGCGGCAACTGCAGGTCATCGCAGTAGAGGCGCCCCACGAACTCGGGGCCATCGCCCAGGGAAAGCCCGGTCTTGGGGGCCACGAAGGTAATCGTGGCCTCCGCCCTCACCGCCTCGCCCAGGGCGCATCCGCTATCGCCATCGAGCCCGGAGGGCAGGTCGAGCGCCAGGATGGGCTTGCCCGCGGCATTGAGCGAGCGGATCGCCGCGCCGAATTCCGGCCTGGGCGCGGCGCGCAGCCCCGTGCCCAGCAGCGCGTCGATGAGCAACCCGGCCGGCGCGAGTGCCGCGCTGTCGAAGGCCCGCACCGCGCCGCCGCCCGCGCGATACTCATCGGCGGCGCGGCGCGCATCACCGGCCAGGCGGTCAGGCGCGATGAGTGCCAGCAGGTCCACCGTAAGTCCGGCCGCGCGCGCCAGGCGCGCCAGCACGTAACCATCACCGCCGTTGTTGCCGCCACCGGTGACGACGGCGATGTGCCGCACGGCAGGCCAGCGCTCGCGCAGCACGCGCAGCGCCGCCGCGCCCGCCCGGTTCATCAGCGTGTAGCCCGGAACGCCCAGCTCCTTGATCGCCCGCGCATCGAAGGCGCGCA
>JANXYA010000004.1 GCA_025350345.1 Gammaproteobacteria bacterium | reverse complement strand
CGGCGCGCTGCGCGAAGCGCTCACGCGCTATGTCGCCTACCAGCAGCAGGTCGACGTGCTGCGCAAGAGCCTGATCAACGCCTCGATCTACCCGGCGGTGCTGTGCGTCGCCGGCTTGCTGGTGGTGGCCTTCCTCATGGGCTACGTGGTGCCGCGCTTCAGCTCCATCTATGAGGACCTGGGGAGCGAGCTGCCTTTCGCCTCGCGCATGCTGATGCGCTGGGGCCAGTTTCTCGACGCGCACGGCTATGCCGTGGCACTCGGCGCGATCGGCACGGTGGCGGGCATCGTCTATGCCTTCACGCGCCCGTCCGTCCGGGCCGCCATCGGTGCGCGCATCGCCCGCATCCCGGCCCTTGGGAGCCGCCTGCACATCTACCAGCTCGCGCGCCTGTACCGCACGGTCGGCATGCTGCAGCGGGGCGGCACACCGATGGTGACCGCGATGCGCATGTCGGCCGGACTCCTGTCCGCGAACCTGCGCGCCGCCTTCGCCAATGCCACGCAGGCGGTGCGCGAGGGACGCTCGATGGGCGATGCCATGGAACAGTACGGGCTGACGACCCCCGTCGCGGCGCGCATGCTGCGCGTCGGTGAACGGAGCGGGAACATGGGCGAGATGATGGAACGCATCGCCGCCTTCTATGACGAGGAGCTGTCGCGCTGGGTCAATCTGGCGACTCGGCTGATCGAGCCGGCGCTCATGAGCCTGATCGGCATCATCATCGGCGTGATTGTCGTCCTGATGTATTTCCCCATCTTCGAGCTTGCCGGGAGCATCAAATGAGCGCGGTCATCGGCAACAAGGAAAGCGCCCTGGGTCTGCATGACTCGCTCCTGACCGCTGCGGTCACCCAGACGCAGGCCAGTGGCCGCTCCACGCTCGAGTATCTTGAAGAGCACTCCGGCCTGGGGCCCGTGGAACTCACCGGGGCGCTGGCCGAGGCGTTCGACTATCGCATGCTGACGCGCGATGACCTGGCGCGCCTCGAGCCCGCCTTTGACCTGCTCCCCCCGGCCGATGCCACGCGGCGGGTGTGCCTGCTGGCGCGCAGCGGCAGGAAGCTCCTGGCGGTCATCGCCGATCCCTTCGATGCCGACACCCGCAGCTGGCTCGAGGTGCGCGTGCCGCAGGCCCTGGAATGGGTGCTGGCGCCGCGTGCGGAAATCGCCAGCTATATCGCGCGCCACGAGCAATCCCTCCGGGCGCTCGATTCCGCGGTCGCGGGCAACAGCTCGGAAGGCTCGGCCAACGGCGCGGTCGACAACCTCTCGCTCGCCTCCATCAGCCAGGATTCCAGCCCGATCGTCAAGCTGGTGCACTCGACCCTGTACGACGCGCTGCGCGCCGGGGCGAGCGACGTGCATCTCGAGACGCTCGCCAATGGGCTCGTCGTGCGCTACCGCATCGATGGGGTGCTGGTGCAGATGGCCTCCGTGACCGGCGCCGAGGTGTCGGAACAGGTCATCTCGCGCATCAAGGTCATGGCCGAGCTCGACATCTCCGAGCGCCGCGTGCCGCAGGACGGGCGCTTCAAGGTCGCGATCGACGGTCGCGCCATCGATTTTCGCGTCTCCATTATTCCCAGCGTCTTTGGAGAAGACGCGGTGCTGCGCATACTCGACAAGCAGTCGCTCACCGAGAAGGTGCACGGACTGACACTCGACTCCCTGGGGTTCGATTCCGAAACGGTCAGCCAGCTGCGGCGGCTCAGCACCTTGCCCTACGGCATGCTGCTGGTCACCGGTCCTACAGGTAGCGGCAAAACTACGACGCTGTACGCGGCCATATCGGAAACACAAACGGGTCAAGACAAGATCGTCACGATCGAAGACCCGGTCGAATACCAGCTGCCAGGGGTTTTGCAGATCCCGGTCAATGAGAAGAAAGGCTTGACCTTCGCGCGGGGTTTGCGTTCTATTTTACGGCACGATCCGGACAAGATCATGGTGGGCGAGATCCGCGACCCGGAGACGGCGCAGATCGCCATTCAGTCCGCCCTCACCGGCCACCTGGTCTTCACTACGGTGCACGCCAACAATGTGTTCGACGTGATGGGCCGCTTCGTGCACATGGGCGTCGACAGCTACAGCTTCGTCGCTGCCTTAAGCGCCATCCTGGCCCAGCGCCTGGTGCGCATCGTGTGCGAGCAGTGTGCCGACACCTATACCCCCTCGCGGCGATTGCTCGAGGAGTCGCAGCTCGAGGTCTCCAGCCATGCCGCCTACGAGTTTCGCGTGGGCAGGGGCTGCAAGCACTGCCGTGGCACCGGCTATCGCGGCCGCAAGGCGGTCGGTGAGTTGCTGGTGCTGAACGATGAGATCCGCGAGGCGATCATCGCCCGCGCACCGGTGCGGCAGCTTAAAGAACTGGCACAACGCTCCGGTGTGCGCCTGATTCGCCAGTCCGCGCTCGAACTGGTGCGCAGGGGCGAGACTACGCTAGAGGAGGTGAACCGTGTCACCACTATGGCGTGATGAGATCGGCATTTTCCTCGCGCCGCACAAGCTGGCGCTGACACGCATGGCCCGCGGCGTGCGGCCCCGCAGTGCCGGGGAGGCCGCCTGGGCGAACGAACTCGTCGAGGACACCCACTGGGGCGCGGCGCTGGAAGCGCTCGATGGTCTGCTGGCCAAGAGCGAGTGGCAGAAGGCCGTGGCGCGGATCGTGATCTCCGATCACTGGGTGCGATATGCGATGGTGCCTTATTCAGCCGCCCTGAGCGGGGAGGCCGAGCGCCTCACGCACGCCCGCCACGTGCTCACCGGCATCTACGGCGAGGTGGTCAGCCACTGGACCGTGACCTTAAGCGACACCCGGCCGGGGGCGGCGCAGGTCGCCTGCGCGCTGCCGGCCACGCTGCTCGAAGAGCTGCAGCTGATCCTCACCCGCCACAAGGTGCCGCTCAGATCGCTCCAGCCGCAGCTGG
>JANXYA010000382.1 GCA_025350345.1 Gammaproteobacteria bacterium | reverse complement strand
CCGGCACGAAAGGCGATTTCCTCTGGGCAACTGATCTTGAGGCCCTGCCGCAGCTCGATGGTCTCGATGAAGTTGGCTGCCTGCAGGAGCGACTCGTAGGTGCCCGTATCGAGCCAGGCGACGCCGCGGCCGAACAGCTCGACCTGCAGTGCCCCGCGCTCCAGGTAAACGCGATTGACATCGGTGATCTCGAGCTCGCCCCGCGCTGAGGGCTTCAGGTCTGCGGCAATCTGCAGCACTTCGTTGTCGTAGAAATAAAGCCCCGTGACGGCATAGTTTGACTTCGGGTGGGCGGGTTTTTCCTCGATGCTGATCGCGCGGCCGGATTCGTCGAACTGCACCACCCCATACCGTTGCGGATCGCGCACGCGATAGGCGAACACCGTGGCGCCGTGAGGCCGCGCGGCAGCCGCGCGCAATTGCTCCGGCAGGCCATGCCCGTAGTAGATGTTGTCGCCCAGCACTAGGGCGCCGGGCCCACTGCCGAGGAACCGGCGCCCAATGATGAAGGCCTGCGCCAGCCCCTCAGGTTTGGGCTGCTCGGCGTAGGTGATCGAAACGCCCCACTGACTCCCATCACCGAGCAGCCGCTGGAACGCCGGCAGATCGGTGGGCGTGCAGATCAGCAGCAGATCGCGGATGCCCGCGAGCAGGAGCGTCGACAACGGGTAGTAGATCATCGGCTTGTCGTAGACCGGCAGCAGCTGCTTGCTGGTACCAATCGTGACAGGATGCAACCGGGATCCCGAACCGCCCGCGAGGATGATTCCCTTACGTCTCACAGCGAATGAGCCGGCAAGGCGCCGGAGCAGACCGTCGTGCAGACATCGTGATTGAGGAGCAGGACGGCCAGGCGACGCGCACTAGAATAGGGGAGTGGGGCCGCGTGTCGGGTCATTGATCGTCCTTGGGGGGCGAGAATGGCCGGGATTGTACATTCTCGTTGGCGCGACCGCCCACGCGCGCAGGACAGGGCCTAGCCGGGAGAGTCCATGGCGATCGCGGAACGCGACAACAATCTTCCCGCGGCACTCCATGCGTGCGGATTTCCGCGCTGGCAGCGTCCGCTGGTTCGACAGTGCTATCCCGGCCACCGCGTCGTATTCGTGCCCAATGCTCGGGCGGCTCCTGCCGGAGCCGCGCTGATCCTGTGGGGCTCATCGCCGTTGCCGCCGGGTGCGACGGCTGAGAGCACCGTGATCAGGCTGGAAGACGGTTTCCTCCGCTCCGTGGGCCTAGGCGCGGATCACGTTCGTCCGCTGTCCTGGCTCGCCGATCGCCAGGGCATGCACTACGACGCCACGCGACCGAGCGATCTCGAGACATTTTTGGCGACGCACAAGTTCACACGGGAGGAGCGCGAGCGGGCAGCCCGCTTGCGCGCGCGCATCGTCGAAGGCGGGCTCACCAAATACAACGTCGGCGAGCGCATTTGGCACCGACCGCACAACGGCCGCCGCGTCGTGCTGGTGCCCGGCCAGGTCGAGTCTGCTGCATCGACCCGCCTGGGCTGCCCGGCCGCCAAGACCAACGTCGAATTGCTGCGGGCGGTGCGCGACCTCCATCGTGACGCCTACATCGTCTACAAGCCGCACCCCGACGTGGTGGCCGGCCTGCGCCCGCGAGGTCCGGCTGAACACGAGGCACGGCGCTGGTGCAATGAGGTGGTGACCGATGCAGTGATGTCGGAGCTGATTCTGGAAGCAGACGAAGTGCATGTGCTGACCTCGCTCGCAGGTTTTGAGGCGCTGCTCCGTGGCAAACCCGTGAGCTGCCACGGGCAACCGTTTTATTCCGGCTGGGGCCTAACCCATGAATTCCTGCCGCAGGCGCGCCGCGGCCGCCACCTGAAGCTCGATGATCTGGTCGCCGGGGCGTTGATCGCCTATCCCCTGTACCTCGGCCGTGACGGCTCTGGCCTGATCAGCCCCGAGGAGGCGCTCGATGTGCTGCTGGCGTGGCGAGAAGCCGCAGGGGGGCGCGAACCGTGGTGGCGGGGCCTCCGTCGGACCGTCCGCCGATGTGTAGCCAGGGTGCTAGCCAGGGCGCGCTGAGTCGGGCGTCCGCGCCCACGCGGCGCGCGAGAAGAAATAGGGCGGGCGGTACCGCTATAATCGGGGGCTGGCCAGGCTTGGCGGTATTCGGTCTGCCCCCGGGGCGAAAGTGGCGGAATTGGTAGACGCGCTGGCCTTAGGAGCCAGTGGGGCAACCCGTAAGAGTTCGAGTCTCTTCTTTCGCACCATTTTCTGAGGAACGTCTTGAATATGCAGGTTTCTCTTGTTGCGACCAAAGGCCTCGAGCGGCGCCTCGAGGTGACCGTGCCGGGTGAACTGGTCACGCACCGGGTTGAGCAGCGCCTCAAGGATCTGGCCCGCACGGCACGCCTGAAGGGGTTTCGGCCGGGCAAGGTCCCGATGCCCGTGGTGCGCAAGCAGTACGGCGGCCAGGTGCATCACGAGGCCGTCACCGATCTTGTGCAGAAGAGCTTTGCCGAAGCGGTGACCCAGCAAAACCTGCGCCCGGCGGGGGATCCTCGGATCGAGCCCCTGCAGGTCGCGCCGGGCGCGGCCCTGCGTTATGCGGCGGTCTTCGAAGTGCTGCCCGAGATCGTGCTCCAGCCCTTCGGGGGCCTGTCGATCGAGCGCCCGGTGGTCGAGGTCACCGAGCCGGACGTGGAGGCCATGCTGGAGAGCCTGCGCCGGCAGAAACCCATCTTTACGGCCGTGGAGCGGCCGGCCGAGGCCACCGATCGGGTCACGATCGCCCTGGAAGGGCGTATCGACGGGGAGATCTTCCCGGGCGGCCAGGTGCAGGAGCTGAAGGTCGTGCTGGGCGCCGGCACCGTTTTGCCTGAGCTCGATGCGGCACTGCGCGGCATGCAGGTCGGTGAGGAAAAGGAGGTCCCGGCGCGCTTTCCCGACGACTACGGCGCCAAGGCAGTGGCCGGCAAGGATGCCGTATTCAAGCTCTGGCCGAAGCTCATCGAGGCGCAGAGCCTGCCCGAGCTGGACGAAGCCTTTCTGCGCGATTTTGGCGTGGCGGAGGGCGGAGTCGCGGAGTTCCGGGCCCAGGTGCGCACCAGCATGGAACGCGAAGTCGCCTCGGTCGCCCAGCAGCGGATGCGCGAGCAACTGCTGGAGGCGCTTCACAAGGGCAATCCGCTCGAGCTGCCGCGGGTGCTCGTCGATGAGCAGATCCGCGACCTGCAGGTGCAGGTGCTGCGGCGCATGGGGGTGCAGAAGATCGAGCAGTTGCCGCCCCGCGAGCCCTACGAGGAGCCGGCGCGCAAGCGCGTCGCGCTCGGACTGATCATCGGGGAGATCGTCCGTGCCAATGGCCTGCGGGTCGATCGGAGCCGGGTCGAGCAGCGCCTCGATGCCGTGGTCGCCTCCCACCCCGATCCGGACGCCATGCGCCGCCAGTACCTGCAGAGCCGCGATGCGATGGCGCAACTTGAGACGGCCGTTCTGGAAGACCAGGCCCTGGATTGGCTACAGTCCCAGGTGCAGCTGGTCGACAAGCCCTGCAGTTTTTCGGATTTGACCGGCTTCCAGGTCGGTCGCAGCGAGGAAAAAGGCGGATGAAAGAGCAAGCCCTGGGCCTGGTGCCGATCGTCGTCGAGCAGACCGCGCGCGGCGAGCGTTCCTACGACATCTACTCGCGCCTGCTCAAGGAGCGGGTGGTGTTCATCGTCGGGCCGGTCGAGGACTACATGGCCAATCTGGTCGTCGCCCAGCTGCTGTTTCTCGAATCCGACAATCCGGACAAGGACATAGCCCTGTACATCAATTCCCCGGGCGGCTCGGTGAGCGCTGGCCTCGCGATCTACGACACCATGCAGTTCATCAAGCCCGACGTCAGCACTATCTGCGTGGGGCTCGCCGCCTCGATGGGGGCCGTGCTGCTCGCAGGCGGGGCTGCAGGCAAGCGCCACTCGCTGCCGAACTCCAAGATCATGATTCACCAGCCCTCCGCGGGCTTCCAGGGCCAGGCCAGCGACATCGACATCCATGCCCGCGACGTCATGGATACCAAGGAACGCCTGAATCGCATCCTGGCGCGCCACACGGGCCAGACCATCGAGCGGGTCAAGGCCGACAGCGACCGGGACAATTTCATGAACCCCGAGGTGGCCAAGGCCTACGGGCTGGTCGACAAAGTGCTGGAGAAGCGCCCCGATATCGCGCCCGCGAGCGCGCCCTGAGCCTCTGGTGCTCCTAAAAATCATGCTTTACAAGGCCTTAGGTAGAACGCAGTTCTTTGCGCCGGCGGCTTTGGACATGCTATATAAAGACCGGAAGGGCGGATTTTCCGCCTCTGTGGCCTGTCCAACAGGCTCGAGGTGATCCCAAGGTGAGCGATGATGCCCGGAGCCGGACAGACGATGGGAAGCTCCTGTACTGCTCTTTCTGCGGCAAGAGCCAGCACGAGGTGCGCAAGCTCATTGCCGGCCCCTCCGTGTTCGTGTGCGACGAATGCGTCGAGCTGTGTAATGACATAATCCGGGAGGAGCTAGGATCGCGCCGACAAGGCCCGCGACAAGCTCCCCAAACCCTCCGAAATCAAGAAGGTGCTCGATGAGTACGTCATCGGGCAGGAGAGGGCCAAGAAGGTGCTCGCCGTGGCGGTCTACAACCACTACAAGCGCCTGCAGACCCGGGCCGCCACCAAGACCAAGGATGACGTCGAGCTGGCCAAGAGCAACATCCTGCTGATCGGCCCTACGGGGTGCGGCAAGACGTTGCTGGCCGAGACTCTGGCGCGGCTCCTGAACGTCCCCTTCACGATCGCGGATGCAACCACCCTGACCGAGGCCGGCTATGTGGGTGAGGACGTTGAGAACATCATCCAGAAGCTGCTGCAGAAGTGCGATTACGACGTCGAGAAGGCGCAGACCGGTATCGTCTACATAGACGAGATCGACAAGATCTCGCGCAAGTCCGACAACCCCTCGATCACCCGCGACGTGTCGGGCGAGGGCGTGCAGCAGGCGCTGCTGAA
>JANXYA010000336.1 GCA_025350345.1 Gammaproteobacteria bacterium | reverse complement strand
GGTGCGCTGGGCGCTGCGGTGCTGGCGGCAGCGCTAGAGGTGCCTTTCTGCACGCCACCGTGGTGGCTGCAGGCCCCTTTCCCGCCCTTGGAACTGGTGCCGTCCTTGCACGTTACAGTCGTGCCGCTGTCGGCCGCATAGGTCGGGGCCGTGGCGGCGCCGAACGCAACCAGGGCCGCGCTGATGATCAGTGAGCGAAGAAGATTGGCTTGCATGGTATTCCTCTGGATGGGGTGGACGATCAGAAGTCGAAGAATGGCACAGGAACACTGAACGAATGATGAATCCTGTGACTAAAACGAAAACACCAGGTTCACGGTGGTCTGCTGGTCGGTCCCTTTGATCTGCGGAGCGGGCGGCACCGCGGCAGGCACGACGGTGTTGTGGCGAACCAGATAGGCCACGCTCAAGGCCAGCCGATTCGACATGCTGACCTGTACGCCGATTTCGTCCTGCAGGAAGGTGTTGCTCGAGCCCGATTCCACCAGGAACTTATCGTACAGCTTGGTGCTGCCATTGAGCTTCTGATCGTAGCCGACGCTGCCCCGGACCACCGCATTGCCGACCTGCTCGCCGGTCGGGCGGTCTTTTTGCTGTCGATAGCCCGCGCCCAGGTCGGCAGCGAGCTTGCTGGTTTCGGAGTCGATGAGCTTGTAGCCATAGCCGGCCGCCAGGACGGCCTGGTATTCGTATGGCGTAAAATGGTCGTTCTCGTAGCGCGCCGATCCGAAGGCGTAGCTCCGGGCGCTCAATTTGTAGTCGGACTGGCCGTGCACCTCGAACCGGTTGCCCGTCGTGCTGTCGACACCGGTGACCGGATCCTGCGCACTGCTGCGCAACATCGAAAAACCCAGCGTGTGCTTCCACGGATCGAGTGTCTTCGTCAGATCCACCTTCGCATTGAGCGTGTCGCTGGTCGTATTGCCGCGAGCCAGCACCAGTCCAAGCTCACCCTTGCCCTTCCAGTCAGAGTCCGCATCGCTCCACGCGAGCCGCGGGCAGATCCCGAGCGAGAAACCGGCAGCGACAACGAGGAGCAGCAGGGGATGACGATTCATGGGAGCTCCATCTGCCTAAAGGAAAGCGCGGCTAGCCGGTGGGGATGACGCCGCCCGGCGTCATCCTGTCGACGGCCTGGGGCAGCATCTGCGCCAGTTTCTGCGCGACGTCCTGCGGATTTAGGCCCAGCCTGGCCGCCAGTTGCGCCACGGTGTTCGAGCCGAGCGCCTGCTGGATCTGCTCCGCGCTGACCGGCGCATTGGCTCCCGTTCCGATCCACGACTGCATGACGCCACCCAGGCCCTGTTTCTGAAACTGCGTCGCCAGGCCGGACAGACCGCCGTGCTGCTCGATGACGCCATTGATCAGATGGATCGCTTCAGCACCCACGATTCCGCCCAGCACCCCGTCCAGTAAACCCATGTGCGCCTCAGTTAAATGAATGGCTCGAGAATTCGAGCGGAAAATAGGGCGCCTTTAATATCAACATGCCGGATGAATTGCAATGTCGGCACGTGGATCGATCTCGCACCAGCTAACCGAGCGCCGCGCATTGCGCCGCGCATTGCGCCGTGCATTGCCCAGCATGGTCCAGCTGTGCTACATTTGTAACTCAAGGGTTCTAGAGGACTGCCGCCATGGCCGCGACAACCACCATTCGCCTGCCTCCGAAACTGCGGGCCCGCTTGAGCGCGCTTGCCCGGCAAACGGGGCGGTCGGCACACAGCCTGATTGTCGAAGCGGTAGAGCGGCACGCTGCCTACGAAGAGCAACTGCGGAGCCTCGTGAGGGAAGCGTTCGCGGCGGACGCTGAGATCGAGAAGTCCGGTGAAGTGTATCGCGCCGCGGATGTGAACGCCTGGATGGCCAGGCTGGCCGTCGCCGATTCCGTTGCACGGCCAAAGCCGTGGCGCAAGTAGTCTATTCCAGGCAGGCGCTTGATCACATCGAGCGTGCGTTTGAATTCCTGCGCAGGGAGAATCCGGCTGCCGCGCTGAGCGCGGTGACCGCGATTCAATCCGCGGTCGACAATCTTGCAGCCCACCCTCTGATGGGCCGGCGCCTTGAAGGCGAGTTGCGCGAACTGATCATTTCGTACGGGCAGACCGGCTACGTGGCGCTTTATCGCTTCGTGATCTCGCGCGACGAGGTGCGGTTGCTGGCGATTCGTCACCAGCGCGAAATTGGATTCCTGCCCTAGTGGATCAGAAACCGAGCTCGCTCAGGGTAGGCTGATCGTCGGGCCGGCGCCCCAGCGGCCAGTGGTAGCGACGTTCCGATGCCGCGATCGGGGCATCGTTGATGCTGGCGTGGCGAATCCGCATCAGCCCATGCGGGTCGAATTCCCAGTTCTCGTTGCCGTAGCTGCGGAACCAATGCCCGCTGTCATCGTGCCACTCGTAGGCGAAGCGCACGGCGATCCTGTTCTCGCGGCAACCCCAGATCTCCTTGATCAGCCGGTAATCGAGCTCGCGATCCCACTTGCGCTTGAGGAACGCCTCGATGGCCTCCCGCCCCTGGAGAAACTCGGCGCGATTGCGCCAGCGGCTATCGACGGTGTAGGCAAGGGCGACCCGGGCCGGATCGCGCGTGTTCCACGCGTCCTCCGCCATCCGCACTTTCTGCGTCGCGGTCTCCAGGGTGAATGGCGGGAGCGGCGGCCGATCCATGCGTCCGAGTGTACCGACTCAAAAAGGCGATTGCCCGCCTCTGCCGATCCTCACTCGACCAGGCGTCGAATGCGCTGCGTGCGGCTGCCGTCCGCCTGATCGCTCGCCCGCTGCAACAGCAGCCGGGCCTCGCTGGCGGGCAGCGGGCGGCTGAGCAGGAACCCCTGCGCCTGCGCGCAATGGTGCTCCTGCAGGAAACGCAGCTGCGCAAAGGACTCCACGCCCTCGGCGATGACCCCGACGCTGAGCGACTTGGCCATCGCGATGATCGCCGCAGCAATGGCGCTGTCGTCCGTGCCATCGCCCAGATCGCGCACGAAGGAACGGTCGATCTTCAGCCGGTCTATGGCCAGCGACTGCAAGCGCTGGAAATTCGAATAACCGGTACCGAAGTCGTCGATCGCTACCGTGACGCCGATGGCGTGCAGGCCGGCGAGGAGCTGCTCCGCCCGGCCTTCGTCGTTCAGCACCATGGATTCGGTGATCTCGAGGTCGAGCATGGACGGCTCGAGGCCGGTCTCCGCCAGCACGGTGGTCACCAGCGCGATGAAGCTGGGCATCGCAAACTGCTGGGCCGCGACGTTGACGGCGATGCGCTTGACGGCCAGGCCTTCATCGTGCCATTTCTTGGCCTGGCTGCAGGCGGTGCGCAGCACCCACTCGCCGATCGGGAAGATCAGCCCGGTCGATTCGGCGACCGGTATGAAATCCTTCGGCGGCACCACGCCGAGTTCGTCGTTGGTCCAGCGCAGGAGCGCCTCCATCCCGGAAACGGTGCCGGTCATGATGTCGATCTGCGGCTGGTAGTGGAGCGAGAGCTCGCCGCGCTCGAGGGCGCCGCGGAGCTTGCTCTCGATGGTGTAGCGCTGCAGCACGCCCTCGTTCATTGAGGCGTCGAAGAAGGCGTGGGAGCCCGGCCAGCGGCGCTTGGCGAAGTACATCGCGAGGTCGCTGTGGCGCAGGAGCGATTCCGCATCGTTCCCGTCGGTCGGGGACATCGCGATGCCGACGCTCGGGGTGATCACGATCGTGTGCTTGGACAGCTCCATCGGCTTCTGCAGCGTCGCAATCAGGCGATCGGCCACCGCCGCGGCGTCGCTCGAGCTGCTGATATCCGGCAGCACCGCCATGAATTCATCGCCACCGAGGCGGCCGAGATCGCCAGGACGGTCCGACGGCGCCGCATCGCCCGGCTCGCTCCCGCGGCGCAGCGCACCGCGCAGCCGTTCGGCGGCCATCACCAGCACTTCATCGCCGACCGCGTGGCCGAGCGTGTCGTTGATGCGCTTGAAGTTGTCGAGGTCGATGTACATCACCGCCAGCATCGTGCCGCGCTGCTGGGTCCCCGCCAGCGCCGCGCGCAAGCGGCTGTGCAGCTGCTCCCGGTTGGGCAGGCCCGTGAGCGAGTCGAAATAGGCGAGGCGCGTGATGTGCCGCTCGGCGCGCCACTTGCTCGCCAGCGCGATGGCCATCTGCCGCACTTCGTGCGGATGGAAGGGCTTCTGCAGGTAGGACAGCTTGTCCTCGGGCGGCACGCGCCCCCCGATGTCGCCGGGATCGACGTCCGAGTAGGCCGTGCACACCGCGATCTCGATCGCCGGATCGAGCTCGCGGATCTGCGCCGCCGCCCACACCCCGTCCGGGCCGGGCGGCATGCGCATGTCGAGGAAAACCACCGCGAAGGGCTCCTTCGCCAGGAGCGAGGCGCGCACCGCGGCGACCGCAGCCTCGGCGCCGTCACAGAAATGCGGCGCGAAGCTGATGGCATGGCTCGACGGTCGAGCCGGCGCCTTGGCATCCTCGCGCCCGAACAGCTTGGCCCCCAGGTTCTTGCGCGCGTTGGACTGCGTCGTGTCCGTCGGCCCGGAGAAGATCTGCCGATAGGCGTCGCGGACCTCCGGCTCGTCGTCGACGATGAGGACTCGAATCGGACCGCGGGTGGCTTCTGACACGATGAACCTCAGGCGGCTTCAGTGTTGAGCGCGGCGGATGATGCGGGCAGCGGGATCACCAGGTGCAGCGTGGCGCCATTGCCGGCGCCGGCGCTGCTCGCCCAGATCCGGCCGCCCAGCGCGTTGACGGTTGTCGCGCACCAGTGCAGCCCGATGCCGAGGTTGCCCGACCCGCGCTTGGTCGAGAAACCGCGCTCGAAGACCCGCTCGATATTCTCGGCGGCGATGCCCACGCCCGTATCTGCGCAATCGAGCTGGAGCTTGGATTGGTCCCCGTCGGCAATGCGCGTGGCCGAAAACCGGATGACACCACGTTCCTTGCCTGCGGCACGGATGGCTTCCGCGGCATTGATGATCAGGTTCTGCAGCACGAGACGGAGCACGGTGCGCGCCACGTGTATCGGCCCTACGCTGTGCACGGATGGGTCGAGTTCGATGCGGGCCAGCTCCTGGCAGGTGTCCGGAACGATTTCGAGGCTCTGGTTGATGATCGCCGGAAGCGTTACCGCTTCCGTGACGTTCGGTGCGCGCGTGGAATGGAGCTGTTCGCTCAGGGCGTGCTGCACGACCGCGGCCTGGCGCGCCACGACCTGGACGTCCTCGGCCGCTGCCTTGACCACTTCGGCCAGCTCACCGCTGGCGAGCCGCAGGAACTCATCGAGGTCCGCCTGCCGCTGCGCGTCGCTCGCGGCCTGCCCGCGCTCCTCCAGCGCACGCGCGACATCATCGGTTGGCGCCGTGCGCAATCGCTCCTGCAGCTTGGCCAGCCGCACGCCGAGCGGGGTCATGGCATTGCCGATGTTATGCAGCACGCCACGGGAGGACTCCGACCGGCCTGACTCGAAGCTGTTGTCGACCAGCTGCCGCCGGGATTCGGCGATCTGCGCCACCATGCGATCGATTTCCGCCGCCAGCGACCCGATCTCGTCCTTCCGGTCGAGATTGAGTCGCGGTGTCAGATCATCGCCGGCGCCGATGGCCACCGCATGCCGGGTCACGCGCGCCAGCGGCGTGAGGACCGTGCGGTCGAGCAGCATCATCAGGATCAGCAGCACCGCCACGGCGGCGCCGACGGTGAAGGCCATCGAATAGGCCACGGTGGTCCGTGCCCCCTTGGTGATCGTGCGCGGCACATCGACGCGCAGTGTCAGGATCGGATTGCCGTAGATATCGTCGAAGACGCGCGACACCCGGGTCGTTGTGTCGTCCATCGCGACGGTCTCGCTCGGGCCAGCCGGGTCCTTGAGCCGAGGAACAGATCGAGCCGGGCTGGTGCCGCCGCGCGTGGCCACCAGCGTGACGCTCGTCTGTGCGCGCGCACCGATTTCAGCGATCTCCGCGGCGCTCAGCAGCCGGCCCATCAGCACCAGTCCGTGCGTGGGCCCCTGTCCAAGGCCGTTGAGAATGGGTGAAACGGCAGCGAGCAGCACGCCACGATCGGTGGCGATCAAGCCATTGCCGCCGCGGCCGGTGCGCAGCTTGTCGCGCCAGGGAAAATCCGGCGGCAGCGAGCCCGGCGCGAACGGACCCTGTGGCAGGAATTGGCCCGAGGCAAGGTCGAGGGATTTCGACAGGACCACCTCGCCGTCCAGGTTGATGAACGCGAGCGTCGTCAGGTGCAGCTGCTTCAGCGAGGTCTCGGTGAGATTGGCCTGCTGGTAGCGCGTGTTGCGGTCGAGGATGAACTGGTAGGTGTCGGCCCAGTTGCCCCAGTCGGTCGTTCCGACCTGCAGCTCGTTCAGCGTCTGGTGGAGGCTGAAATTGATGCGCGTCATGGCGGTGTGCGCGTTGTCGAGCTCGATGGCCTCGAAGCGCGGCAATAGCAGCTCCCGGCCCACTCCCCACTCGACGAGAGCGAGCATGAAGAACACTGCCGAGAGCAGCGCAACGACTTTGGTGCGTATCTTCATGGTCCGAAGCCTGGATTCCGGCGAGCAGACCGGAATATGACGCCTGGGGCGGCGCCGAACTGTGACGCAGGCATCACCCGCCCAAGCTCTCCGCACGGGCCGCGCGGGCAGTGACGAGCGTCACGCTATGCGTCACAATTTGGCGCTGACGCGCTCCCTTAAGCGCGGGCAGCTTGCGGGGGTCAATTCAAGGAATGGCTAGCGACGCCTTGCTCCTGGTGCTTGCTTTCGCGCTGGGCCTGGCGCTCGCGCGCGTGAGCCTGTGCGCGCTCGCTGCCCTGCAGCAGCTGATCGATGCGCGGCAGCCCGACGGACTGCTGCGCCTGCTGCTCGCGATGAGCGGCGCCGGAGTCACGCTCCTCCTGCTGGCCGGGCTGGCACCGGGGCGGGTGCTGCTGCCCGCGGACATGCTCGCCCTGGGCGGCGCCATTGCCGGCGGCCTGCTGCTCGGCCTGGGTGCGCTCATCAACGGAGGCTGCTACCTCGGCAGCGTCCTTTACCTGGGCTCCGGCAACCTGAATTTCCTCCTCACGCTCGTCGGTATCGCGGGCGGTGAGTTCCTCAGCGCGGCACTGGGCGGCGCGGCGCTGCCGGCGAGCGCGCCGCTGCGGATGTCGATGGGTCCGCTGTGGATCGCCGGCACCGCCGGCTTCATGCTGATCATCCTCCTTGTCCTGTGGCGTGGACGCGGCCCGGAGCGGTGGCTGGCCGTGGCGGCAGGAGTGCTCGCCGGGCTGGTCTACGCACGCCACCCGGGCTGGAGCTATGGCACGGTGCTCGATTCGATCGCGCAGGGGAACTTTGCACGGATGAGCTGGACGATGAACCTCTCGGCGCTCCTGCTGTTCGCCGGGGCCGTGTCGGGCGCCTGGTTCGCGGGGCGATTCCAGCTGCAGTGGCCGAGCCCCGCGCGCGCACTGCGCTGCCTCGCCGGGGGGATGATCATGGGAATCGGTGCGGCGCAGGTTCCCGGCGGCAATGATCTGCTGTTATTGTGGGCCATCCCCGGACTCACGATTTACGGTGTACTGGCCTATGGTTCCATGCTGCTCCTGATCGCTGCGGGCCTGCTGCTCGGCAAGCGCTGGCGAGCTGGCCTGGCGGGTGCGCCCGGATGAGCGATGGCGGCGAGAGGGTCCGGCGCATCGACGGGCTGCGGCTCATCGGCCTGTTCAAGATGGGCAAGGCCCTGCTGCTGCTGGCCACGAGCTACGGCCTGTACCGCCTGCTCAACCCGGACCTGGTCGAGCATCTGCACGACTGGCTCTTCACCCTCACCGATACGCTCGAGCGCCGGCTGCTGGAGCGGGCGCTCGACTGGGTGAGTTCGCTCGGCCACGCCCGCATCGGCGGCATCCTCGTCGTCACCGGGCTGTACACCGCGGTGCTCCTCACCGAGGGCATCGGTCTGTGGCTGCGCCAGACCTGGGCGGAATGGCTCACGGTCATTGCCACCGCTTCGCTCATTCCCTTTGAACTCTGGCAGCTGCTGTTTGGCCACCATCGCCATCCGCTCGCCGTGCTCGGAGCCATCGCGCTCAACGTCCTGATCGTGTGGTATCTCACCTGGCTGTTGCGCCGGGCGCGCCGCCGACGCCGGGCGCTGGGACGGAAGCCGTGAATCCGCGGCTCCGGCGGGTCCTGATCGCGCTGCTCCTGGCCGTGGCGCTCGGCTGGTCGCTCCGGCACCGCACGAGCGAGGCCCCGAAAGGGGAGGACGCCTCGGCCGTCACGCCCGTCGCGGCCGACGTGCTGCGGCTCGGGACACTGAAGCTCGAGCCCTGCGACATCGGCAAGCCGGGCGAGGGCGCGCCGACGCTGCGTGCCTATTGCACCGGCCTGGACGTGCCGGAAGATCGCGCGCAGCCGGCGGGCCGCCACATTCGTCTCAGGGTGGCCGTGGTGAACGCCGAGGCGGCCCAGCCCGATGCCGACCCGGTGGTGTTTCTGGACGGCGGCCCGGGCGGGGCGGCGAGCGAGACCTACCCGATCATTGCCGGCGCATTTGCAGACCTGCGCAAGCGGCACCGGGTGCTGCTCATTGACCAGCGCGGTACCGGCGGCTCCAATTCGCTCAGCTGCGATCACGACGAAGAAGGATCGAAGACGCCGCCGTCGCGTGGCCCGGAGCGCGTGCGCGAGTGCGCGGCCCAGCTGGCCACGCGCGCCGCACCGCAGTACTACACCACCAGCGACGCGGCGGCGGACCTCGAGGCGGTGCGCCGCGCCATCGGCGGCCCGCAGCTGGACCTGCTTGGAGTGTCCTACGGCACGCGCATGGCGCAGCAGTACGCCAGGCGCTACCCGCAGGGCGTGCGCGCCATCGTGCTCGACAGCGCGGTACCCAACGATCTGGCGCTGGGGAGCGAGCACGCGCGCAATCTCGAGGACGCCTTGAGCGAGCTGTTCGCCCGCTGTCGTGCGGATCGCAGCTGCGCCGAGCGCTTCGGCGATCCCTACCAGACGCTGCAGCGCGTGCAGGGGCGCCTGCGCGCGCAGCCGCAGCGACTGGACATGCGCGATCCCTACACCTTTCAGATGCGGCAGCAGACCATCGACGCCAGCGAGCTGGCGCAGCTGGTGCGCTTCTACGCCTACAGCCCCTACACCGCGGCGCTCCTGCCGTACGTGCTGGCCGAAGCCGACGCCGGCCGCTACGCGCCGCTCCTGGGGCAGGCCCAGGTCGTGGTCGGCGATGTGGCGGACCATGTGAACGGCGGCATGGCGCTGTCCGTCATCTGCGCCGAGGATGCCGGGCGGCTCCATCCGAACCCGCAGGATGCGGGCACGCTGCTCGGCAACGCGCTCATCGAGTGGCTGATCAATGTGTGCCCGTCCTGGCCGCATGCGGCGGCACCGGCGGATTTCGCGGCGCCGCTCGCCGGTCCCGTGCCCGTGCTGCTGCTCGCCGGGGAGCACGATCCGGTGACGCCGCCGCGCTATGCCGAGGCGATCGTGCGCACGCTCCCGAACGGCCGCGTCCTCAAGGTGGCCGGGCAGGGGCATGGCCTGCTGAGCGTGGGCTGCATGCCGCGCCTGCTGGGGGAGTTCATCCGCACGCTCGACGCGCGCCACCTGGACGCGCACTGCCTGGAGGTGCTGGGCCAGACACCCCTCTTCATCGACGCCAATGGTGAGAACCCATGATCGAGCTGCACGAGCTGCGCAAGTCCTTCGGCGCCGTGCGCGCGGTCGACGGCGTCTCCTTCGTGGCGCGCGACGGGCAGATCACGGGCCTGCTCGGACCCAACGGCGCCGGCAAGACCACGACGCTCCGGATGCTCTACACGCTCATGCGCCCGGATGCCGGCACCATCGAAGTCGATGGCCGCAGCACGGCCGAGGATCCGCTGGCGGTGCGACGGCTCCTGGGAGTGCTGCCCGATTCACGCGGCCTGTACAAGCGCCTGACGGCGCGGGAGAACATCGAGTACTTCGCGGCGCTCCAGGGACTGGACCGAGGCGAAGCACGCGCCCGCGCGGACTGGTTGATCGAAACGCTGGGCATGCAGGATCTGGCGGCGCGTCGCACCGAGGGCTTCTCGCAGGGCGAGCGCGTGAAGACGGCGATTGCGCGCGCGCTGGTGCACGGGCCGCGCAACGTGGTGCTCGATGAGCCCACCAACGGGCTGGATGTCATGGCGACGCGGAGCCTGCGCGAGTTCCTGCGCCGCCTGAAGGGCGAGGGCCGTTGCGTGCTGCTGTCCACGCACCTGATGCAGGAGGTGGCGGCGCTGTGCGATCGCATCGTGATCATAGCCCACGGCCGCGTGGTGGCCGAAGGCACCGCCGATGAGCTGCGCGCCGTGGCCTCCGAAGCGAATCTCGAAGAAGCGTTCATGCACATCATCGCGGCGGCCGACAAGAGCAGTGCGGGCGGTGCGCCGTGAGTCCGGCACTCACGGTCTACATCAAGGAGTGCCGCGAGAGCCTGCGCGACCGGCGCGTGCTGCTCAACAGCCTGCTGCTCGGTCCGCTGCTGGGCCCGGTGCTGTTCCTGGTGCTGATGCGCCTGGTCGTCGGGCGCGAACTGGAGAAGGCCGAGCGCCCGCTCCCCGTCGTCGTCATCAACGCCGAGCGCGCCCCCGAACTGATCGCCTCGCTCCGCCAGATGGGCCTGGAGCAGAAGCCGCCGGTCGCCGATGCCGAACTCGCCGTACGCGAGCAACGGATCGATCTGGCCTTAAGCGTGTCGGCGGACTACGGCGCGGACTGGCGCGCCGGACAGCCGGCGCAGGTCGAGCTGATCTACGACTCCTCGCGCCGTGAAGCCAACAGCGACGTGGAGCGCCTGCGCGGCATGCTCGAGTCCTACGGCCGCCGCCACGGCGCCCTGCGCCTGCTGGCGCGCGGCTTCTCGCCCGCGATCGCCACCCCGCTCGTCATTGCCACGAGCGATACCGCCACGCCGCAGGCGCGCGGCGCGCTGCTGTTCGCCATGCTGCCCTACATGCTGGTGCTGACCATCTTCATCGGCGGCATCTGGCTGGCGATCGATTCCACCGCGGGCGAGCGCGAACGCCAGTCGCTCGAGCCACTGCTCATCAATCCAGTACCAAGAGACCGGATCCTGCTCGGCAAGTTGCTGGCCACCGCGACCTTCAGCCTGGCGAGCCTGACACTCGGCCTGCTGGCGTTCCTGCTGGTGGGGCACTTCATGCCCACCGAGGAACTGGGCATGAGCCTGGCCCTCGGGCCGCACTTTTTCGCGGTGGCGCTGCCCATGCTGGTGCCACTGGTGCTGCTGATCTGCATCGCGCAGATCCTGATCGCGGCCTTCGCCCGCACGGTGCGCGAGGCGCAGACCTACCTGGGTCTCGCGCAGCTCGTGCCGCTGATTCCCTCCATCGTGCTGAGCGTGCTGCCGGTCAAGGCACAGCTGTGGATGTACGCCGTGCCGCTGCTCGGCCAGCAGCTGGCGATCATGCGCCTGCTGCGCGTCGAGCCCCTGTCCGCCCTCGCGCTGTCCTTAAGTGCCGTGGTGACGATGCTCGTGGCGGTGGTCGTGTTTGCGCTCACGCGCCGCGTCTACGCTTCCGAGCGGCTGGCGATCTCGACCTGAAGCGATTCAGTTCGTGCCGCTCGCACCACCGCCCGTGCCAGCGGCCGGGGCCGCGCCGGTACCCGGACTGACTGGCGGAGGGCAGCGGCAGGCGGGACAGCCATGATCGAGCACGATGCGCCAATGGCCGTCCTGCTCGCGCCGCCACACTGAGTTGAACGTGCCGATTCGCTTGCCGTCCGGTGACAGGACCGGTCCGCTGCTCAGGGCCAGCCGGCCGGTCTGGAGCACGGCAACGGTGTCCGGCGCCCAGGAGAAGGGCGCCTTGGCGCCCTCGAAGTAGCTGCGCCAGGCGGCGACGATCGCGTCCGGCCCGCGGTTCACCGGATCGTCGATGAACACCGCATCGGGCGCGAGGAAGCGGGTGAAGGCCTTCAGATCGCGCTGGGCCATGGTCGCGGCGAAGGCGGTCTCGGTGGCCCGCACCTCGCTGGCGAGGGCTTCGAGCCGGTCCGCGGCGGCGGCTGGCAGGGCGAGGAGCAGGGCAAGCAGGGCGGGGAGACTGTGCTTCTTCATGTTCGATCCCGGGAAATTGCGATTGCGGGGGCGCGACAATAAACTGAAGCTGCGGCACGGCGCCAGATTTGGCTTTAAGTGACCCATGATCGACCTCCTCATCGGCCTGGTTCTGTTCCTCGGCGTGCACTCCATCGCAATCGTCGCCCCACAGTGGCGCGAACGGGTGGCCCTGCGCTTAGGGGTGCGCTTCTGGCGCGGCCTGTATTCGCTTGTCTCACTGGCGGGGTTTCTGCTGATCATCCACGGCTTCGCGCTCGCGCGGGCCGAGCCGATCATCTGGTATGTCCCGCCCGCCTGGCTGCGCACCGTCACGCGAGTGCTGATGCTGCCGGTGTTCCCACTGCTGCTCGCGGCCTACCTGCCCGGGCGGATCCAGTCGGCGGTGAAACACCCCATGCTCGTGGCGGTGAAGCTGTGGGCCTTTGCGCACCTGCTCTCGAACGGCAGTGCCGCGGATGTGCTGCTGTTCGGCGCCCTGCTCGCCTGGGCGGTCACCGATCGCATCTCCCTCAGGCGCCGGCCGGCGAAGGCCGCCATGGGTGCGAAGCCCTCGCGCTGGAACGATCCGCTCGCGATCCTGCTCGGGCTGGCCCTGTACTGGATGTTCATCAACTGGGCGCACCTGAAGCTGATCGGCGTTTCCCCGTAGGGCTGAGCAACGATCATGTGCGGACGCTATGTGTCGCGCGAACAGGCGGCGATCGAACGCGAGTACAACATCCGCGTCCGCAATCCCTTCGAGCGCGTGTACAACGCCGCGCCCACGATGCTGCTGCCGGTGGTCCGGACGGGAGAGGCCCTGCCCATGCGCTGGGGCCTGATTCCGGGCTGGTGGTCGCAGCCCACGCTGCCCACTTCGACGATCAATGCCCGGAGCGAAGAGGCGGCCACCAAGCCCATGTGGCGCGGTGCGGTGCGACATACCCGCTGCCTGGTGCCGGCCATGGGCTGGTACGAATGGCACACGGGGGCCGAGGGCAAGGTGCCCCATTTCATCCATGCCGCGGGGATGGCCGGCTTGAGCTTCGCGGGCCTGTGGTCGGAATGGAAAGACCCCCGGGGCGAAACCCAGCTGAGCTTTGCGATCCTGACCCGTGCCGCCTCGGCGGCACTGGCGCCACTCCACCATCGCATGCCCGTGGTGCTCTCGCCCGCGGCCTGGGCCGACTGGCTGTCCAACTGGGCCTCCAACCACGCCGACCGGCTGGCCGGGCACATGGCGGCGGCCATGGGCGAGTTCGAGTACTACCCGGTCAGCCGTTACGTTAATACGCCGCGCAACCAGGGCGAGCGCTGCATCGAACGGGCCGCCGCCTGAGGGGCGCTGGCTGGGTGAAGGGGGTCCCGGAGAGGGGCCCAAAGGGTAGAATGGGGGCCCTTGCGGAGTCCCGGTGCATGGCGTTGAAACCTCCGGCCCGGTTCCTGAGTCTAATTATCTAGCGGTGGTCAGGGTAGCCGGCCGCCAGTGCCCAGCGGAGTCCTCAAGATCATGACAAGAACACCGGATGCCGCGCCGTCCTGGTTGACCCGGCGGCGCCTGATTGCTGGCGGCGTAGTCCTTGCCCTGCTCGTAGGGGGGGTGCTGCTCGCGAGCTCACATGGGGCCGCGAAGAGCGACGGCAAGGATGCCAACGTCCCGCCCCTCGTCACGGTCATCACCCCTCGGCAGGGCAGCGTGATGTCGACGGTGTCCCTCACCGGCCAGATCAGCGCCCAGAATGACATGCCGATCGGCGTCGAGGGCGACGGCGGGCGCATCTCGGCGGTGCTGGTCGAACCGGGCGATCGTGTCCACAAGGGGCAGGTCCTCGCGCGACTGAACCCGCTGACGGCCCAGTCCCAGGTCGACAGCGCCGCGGCCTCGCTCGATGAACTCAAGGCCAACGCCGCCACCGCGCAGGCCGAATATGCCCGCGCCGAGCGGGCGCGCGATTCCTTCTCCGCGGAGGAATTCGAGCGCCGCCGCACCAGCGCGCTCACCGCCCAGGCCAAGGTCAAGGCGGCCGAGGCCCAGCTCTCCGGAGCGCAGACCCTCTGGCAGCGCACCACCGTGGTCGCGCCCAACGATGGCATCGTGCTCACGCGCACGGCCGAGGTGGGCCAGATCGCCACTTCCGGCGTCACCGTGCTGTTCCACCTGGCGAACCGCGGTGAAATCGAAATGCGCGGCCAGGTCGCCGAGCAGGACATGCCGCGCCTGAAGGCGGGCCAGAGCGCGCAGGTGCGCCTCGACGGCGTCGCCGCACCCTTCACCGGCAGGGTCTGGCAGGTCGGCGCCACCATCGATCCAATCAGCCGCCAGGGCATGGTGCGGATCGCGCTGCCCGCGGCGGACCAGAATCTCAGGCCCGGCGCCTTTGCGCGCGCCGAGATCCAGACCGGCGCCGCGGTGGGCGTCATCGTGCCGCAGACCGCGATCCTCAGCGATGAACAGGGCAGCTACACGCTGATCGTAGGCGCCGGCGATCGCGTCGAGCGGCGCGCCGTGAAGGTCGGCGGCGCGCATTCCGAGGGTCTGGTCATCAGCGGCGGACTGAGCGGCGATGAACGCGTGGTCGCCATCGCCGGCGCCTTCCTGCGCGCCGGCGAGCAGGTCACCGTCGCGCCCACGGCGGTGGCCGGCGGAGGCGGCAAGGGCCTCGCCTCGGGAGGCGCGAACGCGCTCGTGAGCGCGCCATGAGGCGCATATCGGCCTGGGCGATCACCCACCCGGTCTTCCCGCTGGTGCTGTTCGCGGTGCTGACGGTGTTCGGCATCGTCGCCTTCGTGCGCATGCCGGTCACGCTGAACCCGGACGTGTCCGCGCCCTTCGTGCACGTGTTCATCGGCGTGCCGGGCTCGGCGCCCTCGGAGATCGAGACCCAGGTACTCCAGAAGGTGGAAGGGTCGGTCTCCAAGATCGGCAACGTCAAGAACATCATCTCGCGCGCAACGGAAGGCCAGGCGATGGTGTTCGTGGAATTCCAGATCGGCACGCCGGTCGATCGCGCCACCACCGACGTGCGCGATGCCGTGGCGCGCGTGCGCGCCGACCTGCCGCCGGGCATCCTCGAGCCGCAGGTCGGGCGCGAAGAAATCGACGGCGGTCCGATTGCCTACTACGCGGTCAGCACCACCGGCATGACCGAGGAGCAGCTCTCCTGGTTCGTCGACGACACGATCAACAAGCGCCTGCTGGCGGTCAGCGGCGTGGCGCAGGTCAACCGCTCGGGCGGCGTCGATCGGGAGATCCGCGTCGATCTGGATCCGGCGCGCATGCAGTCTTCCGGCATCACGGCCGCCGAGGTGAATGACCAGCTGCGTCAGGTCAACATCGACGCCGCCGGGGGCCGCGCACAGGTGGGTGGGAGCGAACAGTCGATCCGCGTGCTCGGGAGCGCGCGCACCGCGCCGCTCCTGGCCGACACCCGCCTCACGCTCGCCGACGGCCGCGTCGTGCGGCTCGGCGACATCGCCGAGGTGCGCGACGGCATCGCCGAGGTGCGCTCCATCTCGCGGCTCGACGGCCGCCCGGCGACCACCTTCGGCGTGCTGAAAGCCAAGGGCGCCTCGGACGTCGACACGCTCAAGCGCGTGGAGATCGAGCTCGCCAAG
>JANXYA010000314.1 GCA_025350345.1 Gammaproteobacteria bacterium | reverse complement strand
GCTGGTCGCGCGCGCCGGCCACTATCCGCGCCAGCTCTCCGGCGGAGAGCAGCAGCGCGTGGCCATGGCGCGCGCCTCGGTGGGCGATCCGGCGGTGTTGTTCGCCGATGAGCCCACGGGCAACCTCGACACGGTGACGGGCGCGCGCATCATCGACCTGTTTTTTGAGCTCAATGCCGCGGCGCAGACCACGCTGGTGCTGGTCACGCACGATACTTCGCTGGCGGCGCGCTGCTCGCGCGTGCTGACGATGGACGCCGGGGCGCTGGTGTAGCGCGTGGCCATGCTGCGGATGGCCTTGCGGCTGTTGCGCCGCGAGTGGCGCTCCGGGGAGCTCGCCGTGCTCCTCGTCTCGCTCACGGTCGCTGTGGCGGCGCTCACGGGGGTGGGGTTTCTGGTCGATCGCATCGGGCGCGCGGTGCAGGCGCAGGCGAGCGAGGTGCTGGGGGCCGACGTGCGCATCGAGACGCCCGAACCGCTCTCACCCGCTCTGACGGCGGAGGCCGAGGGCCTGGGCCTCAGGAGCGCGCGCCTCACCACGCTGCTGTCGGTCGTATTCAAGGGCGATGTCAGCCAGCTCGCCAACGTGCGTGCGGTGAGCGCTGGTTACCCGCTGCGCGGGAGCCTGAAGGTAGCCGCGCAGGCCTTCGCTGCCGGACTCGCGACGCATGAGATACCCGCCGCGGGGGATTGCTGGCCGGACTCGCGTCTGGCAGCGGCGCTGGGCCTCACTCCGGGCGATACGCTCATGGTCGGGGCGCGCGCCTTGCGCGTGGAGCAGATCCTGATCGCGCGCCCGGACCAGGGCTCGGCTTTCGTGGACTTTGCACCGGTGCTGCTGCTCAACGATGCCGACCTCGCCGCGACCCAGCTCGTGCAGCCGGCGAGCCGCATGCAGTACGCGTTGCTGCTCGCGGGCACCGAGCGTGCCCTGGGCCGCTACGACGACTGGTTTGCCTCGCACGCGCGTCCGGGAGAGCGCCTGGCGCGTGTGGCCGACGCCAGCCCGCAGATCGGCGATGCGGCGCGGCGCGCGAGCCGCTTCCTGTCGCTGGCGAGCCTCGTGGCGGTACTGCTGTGTGCCGTGGCCGTGGCGATGAGCGCGCGCGGCTACGTGGCGCGCCACCTCGATGTGGTGGCGCTGATGAAGACGCTGGGCGCGGCGCGACGCTTCGTGCTGGGCGTTACCGTACTGCAGATGCTGCTGCTGAGCGTCCTGGCGACGACCCTGGGTTCGGCGGCCGGCTGGCTTACCCAGACCTGGTTGCTGCGCACGCTCGCCGGCCTGCTGCGGACCGATCTGCCTCCGGCCGGCTGGCTGCCGGTGCTGTTCGGGCTCCTGGTCTGCATCTCCATGCTCGCCGGATTCGCGTTGCCGACGCTGCTGCAACTCACGCGCGTGCCGGCGCTGCGGGTGCTGCGCCGCGATGCCGGGCCACCGCCTGCACGCCTCTGGCTGTCGCTCGCGCCTGCGGTGGCGGCCATAGCCGCAGTCATCTACGGCACCCTCGGCGAGTGGCAGTTCAGCCTGTGGTTCGTCGCGGCGCTGGTGGCGGTATTGCTGGTTCTTGGGCTCGGCGGGGCGCTGCTGGTGCGGCTGGCGGGCCGTGCGCGCGCCAGTACCCGCTTGCCGCTGCGGCATGGGCTCGCCAATTTGTCACGCCGGCGGGCCGCGGCCGTGGCGCAGATCGTGGCCTTCGGCCTCGGCGTCATGCTGCTGCTGGTGCTGGCGATCCTGCGCCGCGATCTGGTGAATGACTGGCGCACCAGCCTGCCGCAAGGCGCGCCGAACTACTTTTTTGTCAACATACCCGCCGATCAGAAGGACGATTTCCGTGCGGCCCTGATCGGCGCCGGCGCCCATCCGGAGCGAATGCTGCCCATGGTGCGCGGCCGCCTGATCGCGATCAATGGCGAGCCGATCAATCCGCGCCCGCCGCGCGCGACGATGCTGCCCGGCGGGCGCGGCCGCCAGCGCGGCGAGCTGGCCGAGCGCGAGCAGAATCTCACCTGGTCGGCGGAGCTCGGCGACGACAATCGCGTCACCGCGGGGCGCTGGTGGAGCGCGGCGGATGCGGGCAAACCCGTGGTCTCGCTCGCCAGCGAGTTTCAGGAGTCGCTGAATCTCAAGCTGGGCGATCGGCTGCGCTTCGATGTCGCGGGCGAGCAGTTCGAGGTGAGCGTCGCGAGTTTCCGCAAAGTGAAGTGGGACAGCTTTCGCCCGAACTTCTTCATCATGTTTCCGCCCGGGCTGCTCGATGGCATGGCGGGCAGCTACATGACGAGCGCGCTGTACCAGCCGCGTTCCGCCGGGGCGCTCGCCGGGCTGGTGCGGCGCTTCCCGAGCGTGTCGATCTTCAATGTGGGCGATCTGCTGGCACAGGTGCGCTCGGTCATCGACAAGGCCGTCACGGCCGTGCAGAGCGTGTTCATCTTTACGCTGTTCGCCGGGCTGACGGTGTTGCTGGCGGCGGTGCAGGTCAGTCGCGACGAGCGCCGCTACGAGACGGCCATCCTGCGGGTACTGGGGGCCAGCCGCGCCCTGCTGCTGCGCTCCACTCTGGCTGAATTTGCCGCCATCGGATTGCTGGCCGGTCTGCTCGCCGCCGGCGGCGCGGCCCTGGGGGGGTTCCTGCTGGCGCGGCAACTGGACCTGCACTACCGCTTCGATGCCCTGATGTGCTGCGCCGGAATATTCGGCACCCTGCTGCTGGTCGTCACGAGCGGTTGGCTGGCGACGCGGCCGGTGCTCAACCAGTCACCGCGCGCAGTGCTGGACTAGGCGCAGCCGGTCCGCAGCTGCCCAGGCGCGCTCAGTGTGCGACGGCCAGGGTGACCCAGGCCTGCGCCTCGGGCTCCCCGTGCAGCGTCAGGCCTTCGATGGCGAACTGGTAGATGCCTGGACCCAGCGCGGAATCGTTGAAGGCGAGGCGCAAGTCGCCATTCGAGTCGCGCAGCATGTAGTTGAGCACCTCTACCCGGCCCTGGTCCTGCCGATCGATGCTGACGCGAAAGGCGGTGAACTTGGACCAGGACATGTCGATTTTCAGGTCGGCCATCTGCGCGGGGCCGCCCCCCAGGGTGACCGCCGCGCGCTGCGAGGGCGCCGTGCGGCTGGGCATGAGCTTCACGGTGCGCGTGCTGGTGGCCGGATCAACCGGCTGTTCGGTCACGCGACTCTGCAGCTGCTGGATCGTCGCATCGCGCGTGGAGAGCTTGCCGGCCATCACCGCCGTCGCGATGAAGGCGATGACGGCCACGGATCCCGTGGCGATCAGGACCGGGAGCTTTTGCCACCAGAGCTGCGGCTTCTCATCCCAGGGCAGCGCGACGCCGCCGGCTTCGAGCAGGCGCAGTCCCGCGTGCACGCGAGCAGGAAGGCCGATCTCGTCGATCAATTCGGGGTGTTCAGTGCAGTAGCGTTCGAACTCCTGTGCCCCGCGCAGCGGCAGGCGGCCGGAGATATAGCGCTCCGCGATCTGGTTGCGCAGTATGAATTCACGATCCATGGGCATCGTGGGCACCGGCAGGGCCATGGGCGCCGGAGGCAGGGATGGCACGGCCGGCGCAGCGACCGAACCCGAGGAGGGCGGAGGCGTAATTAACGGCGCAGTGCGCATAGGACTAGGATATGCCATTCAGCCTGGCCAGGGACTATCGTGCCTCTCAGTGCCCGCCAGTGCACGGGCGCTGGCTCACAGTTCCAAAGAGCGGCTGTGAACTGTGTCGCACTTTACAGGTCAACCTGCGAGCGCACTCATGAGTCACTGGAAAGCATTGCGGATCATCGCCCTGGGATTGCCGGCATGCTGTGCCGCGCAGCCCGACGAGTCGGCGCTGACCATCTACAGCTCGCAGCAGCCGGGAGCAATCGCTGCGGAATTCTACCGCCCCGTGCCGGGCGGTCCGGTGCCTTCGGCCACTTCAGTGCCCGGCTATGCGATGGTGCGCCAGGATCGGGACGTGCAGCTTTCCTCCGGGCGCTCCACCCTGCGATTCACTGATGTGGCCGGTCTCATCGATCCGACGACCGTCACCTTCACGGTGCCGGCCAACGCGGGGGTGCGGGTGCTGGAGCAGAATTTCCAGTTTGACCTGGTGAGCACCCCGAAGCTCCTGTTGCGTTACCTGGACCGACCCATCACCGTCGAACACAGCGTCGGCAATGAAACGGCGACGGTGTCGGGCACGCTGCTTTCCGCGGCCGACGGACTGGTGCTGCGCAGCGCCGATGGCACGGTGCATGCGCTGAACAACTATTCGGCCGTGAATTTCCCGGAGTTACCCGGCGGCCTGATTACCCGTCCCACCCTGGTGTGGGAGCTGCAATCGCCGCTCGCCGGCACGCAACGCGCGCGGGTCACCTACCAGACCGGCGGCATCACCTGGTGGGCGGACTACAACGTGGTGTTCCACGAGGGCCACACGGCCAATGCGGGCCTGCTGGACCTGTCGGCCTGGGTGAGCGTGATCAACCAGTCGGGCGCGACCTACAAGGATGCCCGCCTGAAACTGGTGGCCGGCGACGTCAATCGCGTGCAGCCGCCGTCGCCCCGCCGTGAATACGCGCTGAGCACCATGGCGGTTAACTCGCCGGCAGCGGCGGGCTTTGCTGAGAAGGCTTTCGATGAGTTCCATCTCTACACGCTCGGCCGCGCCACGACGCTGCCGGACAACTCCACCAAGCAGCTGGAGCTGTTCGACCAGGCTCGGCAGATCCCGGCCCGGCGGCTGCTGATTTACGACGCGCTGGGTGCGCGCGGCTATGGGCAGCCCTATACGGAGCGCGACCCAGGCTTCGCCGCCAATAAGAAGGTCGACACCTACGTCGAGTTTCGCAACGACGCGGCTTCGGGCCTCGGCGTGCCGCTGCCCGCCGGCCGCGTGCGCGTCTCGAAGCTGGACAGCGCCGATGGGAGCCTGGAATTCATTGGCGAAGACGTGATCGGCCACACCCCGAAGGACGAAACCGTGCGCCTCAGGCTCGGCAGCGCCTTCGACGTGGTGGGCGAGCGGCGCCAGGTGGACTACGCCGTCGACACCAAGGCCCATTGGGTCGAGGAAGAAATCGAGATCAAGCTGCGCAACCACAAGTCGCAGGACGTGGAGGTGCAGGTGCGTGAGGCGATGTACCGCTGGAGCAAGTGGCAAGTGCTGACGCATTCGCACGAGTTCAGCAAGGACAGCGCGCAACTCATTCACTTCACCGTCGCGGTGCCGAAAGATGGGGAAACCGTGATCCGTTACCGGGTTCACTACAGCTGGTAAGCGCATGGGCGACAACGACGACAAGGCGGCGAAGAAGCCGGACACCCCCGGTGGCGTGCAGCACGACGCGCGCGGCAATGCGGTGTGGAAGTGGGCCGTTGAATCGGGCCGTCATGCGATCGAGTCGACCTCGCAGCTGCTGAGGCGCCTCGAGGTGCCGGGGCTGAAGCTCGAGGATGATCCGGAGGTGCTGAAGGAAAAAGCCGAGGCGCATGAGCCGGGCGATCCGGCCGGCCCGGTACGCACCGTGGGCTACGATCCCTACGGCGGCGCGGGCGCGGCGCGCAGCCCAGGCAAGGTGCCGAAGGTGGCCGCCAGGCCAGCCCCGCCTGCGAAACCCGCGCAACCGGCGAAGTCCGCGCCCGTGGCGAAGCCGCCGCTGGCAGCAAAATCTCCCGCGATTACGAAAGCTCCCACAGCGGCGCCGAGCGCTCCTTCCCTGTTGCGGCGGCTGTTTCGGCGGGATTGAGCGGGTCGATGTAGTCAATGCCGGCGGCGGCCAGCCAGCGGCTGGCGGCGGCGGAGGCCACGCGCTTGGCGATGCAGTGTATGCCCAGCACGCGCGCGATCTGCGTGCAGGCGGACAGCAAGGCCCGGGGGTAGCGATCCAGCATCGCAGCGCTCGTGAGCTCGGACTTGAGCTTGAGCATGCGGATCGACTTGTGGCGCAGCAGCTGCAGGGCCGCTTCGCTGATCGTGAAATCATCCAGTATCACGTGGCAGCGCACCCGCTCGCAGGTATCGAGCAGTGGCAGCAGCCGCTCAGGCTCGGCGGCCCAGGCGGCGGCGGGCAGGAGCAGCATCACCACGCCCGCGTCAAGTTCGCTCCGGGCCAGGCAGGATTCGATGCGCTGGGCAAAGTGCGGGTCGTGTGCCGCCGCGGCTGAGACGGCGATGGCGAAGCTCGAGGGTTTGCTCGCGTGTCGCTGCCGATGCTGGATCAGCCAGTCGATGACGCGCTCGAACACGGCGGCGTCGTGCGGCGCGTCCACGCCGGCGAGCGCGACCTCGTAGCGGCGGGTGACGCTGCCGGACTGCAGGCGGGTGTAGGCGCGGGCGCGGATCGGCGTGCCGTCGGGCAGCTCGGCGGTGCTGACGGCCTCGGCCGCCGCCGGTGGCGGAAAGGCGCGCCTCTCGACTTTCGGCGCCAGCAGCATGCTGAAGCGTTGCAGCAGCGCGCGGAGCGGTGCGGTGATCACCCGCGATTCATCGACCGGGTTGGCTTCGATCAGCGCGAAGCCCAGGCCGCTGCAGCCACCGAGCGGGTCGCGGGCCGCGAGGAACAGCGCGCGGCGGCCGTCCTCGAGCTTGCGATGAATGCAGTTGCGCTGCAGTTCGAGGGCGAACACGTCGAGTGCCGCGAGCGCCAGGCTGTGCTCATCGGGGCCGATCGAGCCGGCGCTCAGCCACCGGACCTCGCCGGTCGAGTCGTGCAGGGAAATCTCGAGTGGCCGCCAGGGTGCCAGCGCCTGCAGCAGCGCCTGGCCCAATTCATCGAGCGTCGGAGGCGCCGTGCCGGAGACTGTTTTCACCGACAGTTTGGACATGGTGCCGATCATGGGGTATGAGTGCATCTGTCGCCGTGACGGCACTCCCGTTCCGCCGCGACCGCGATTATTTCGGTAGACTTGTCATAATTGTTTCACGGCTTCGCTGGAGGTCTCATCGTGTACCGGGCGCCTGTCGCTGACCTGCGTTTCGTGCTCGATTCGCTCCTGCGCACCGGGGAACTGGCGCGGCTGCCAGCCTATTCCGACTATTCGCCCGAGCTCGCGGCCGCCGTGTTGACAGAAGCCGACCGCTTTGCCTCCGCCGTGCTGGCGCCCCTGAACCTGCCCGGCGATCGCCAGGGCGCCACCTGGACGAGTGAGGGAGTGAGCACACCGCCGGGATTTCGCGAGGCCTACCACCAGTATGTGGAGGGCGGCTGGCCGCTGCTCGGAATCGATGTCGAGCGCGGCGGGCAGGGCGCACCGCAGGTGCTCAGCACGGCGGTGGAGGAAATCTGGTGCGGCGCGAACGTCGCCTTCATGCTCTGTCCGCTGCTCTCGCGCGGCGCGATCGAAGCCCTACTGCTCGCCGGTACCAGGGAGCTGCAGGCAGCCTACCTGCCCAAGATGATCACCGGCCACTGGGCCGGGACCATGAACCTCACCGAGCCACAGGCCGGCTCGGACCTGGCCGCGATCCGCACC
>JANXYA010000310.1 GCA_025350345.1 Gammaproteobacteria bacterium | reverse complement strand
CTCGCCGGCGATGATGCCGGGCGCACCCGGCTGCGCAGCGAACTGCTCGCGCTGCTGCGCGCGGCGCGCGAGAGCGGCGTCAAGCTGGAACCCGAGGCCAGCCAGGACCCGACGATACGCGGCTGGCTCGACCTGGGCGCCAAGGCGGGGAGCGGTGGCGGTGCGGCCATCAGCGGCGCCAGCGAGGCCGAGGAGTGGCGCGCGCGCTATCCCGGGCATCCGGCCACCGAGTTGCTGGCGAGCGCGTTGCCCGCGGCACTGCCGGTCGCGACGCGATTGCACAAGCTGGCATTGCTCCTGCCCGTCACCGGCCAGGCCGCGGGCTACGCCGCCACGATTCAGGCTGGATTCGACTACGCCTGGCAGCAGCTGCCCGCCGAGACTCGCCCGACGGTCCAGGTCTACGACACCGGCGTGCTGCCCGTGAACGACGCGCTGCGCCAGGCACGTGCCGACGGCAACGATTTCATCGTCGGGCCCCTGACCAGAGCGGAGGTGGACATCGCCGCCAGCTCGGCACCGGGCCTGCCGATGCTGGCGCTGAATTTCCTCACCACCGGGCGAGCGGCGCCCTCAGGGATGGAACAGTTTGCCCTCTCCCCGGAGGACGAGGCTCGTGCCATCGCGCGGCGCCTGCTCGCCTCGGGACAGAAGCGCGGCGTCGCCTTAAGCCCGACGGGCGACTGGGGCACGCGCGTACTCGCGGCCTTCAGCCAGGAGCTGCTGGCCGGTGGCGGCACGCTGCTGGCGCAGTCGGTCTATGACCCCGCGGGCCACGATTTTGGCACCCCCATTCGCCAGGTGCTGGCCACCGACCAGAGCCTGGCCCGGCGCGACAATCTCGAAGCGGCGCTGGGGCAGAAGCTGGAGTTCGAGCCGCGCAGCCGCGCTGACCTGAACTTCATCTTTGTCGCCAGCCAGCCGGTGGCCGCGCGTTTGCTGCGCCCGCAGCTGCGCTTCCAGTACGCGGGCGACACGGCCGTTTATTCGACCAGCGACGCCTACGCCACTGAAGGCGGGATCGCGAACCAGGATCTCGACGGCGTGATCATCCCGGCCATGCCGTGGATTGTGCCCGGCAGCGGCATCGCCGCAGCAGTGCGGGCGAGCGTGCAGGCCGGTGCCGGCGACAGCACGATCTGGCAATCGGGCCTGTACGCCTTCGGCTACGACGCCTGCCAGCTCGCCATGGCGATCGCGGCGGCCGGCGGCAATACGCAGCTCGTGCACGTCGCCGGACTGACCGGAGAGCTGACCCTCAGCGCGGACGGCCACGTGCATCGGGAACCGTCCTGGGCGCGCATCTCGCGTGGCGGTGAACCCCAGCTCCTGGGCAGCGCCACCGCCAGCAACGGTGGCGAATAGCACCGCGGTCCCCGCGCCCATCGACCGGCAGCGCTTAGGGTGCGATGCCGAGGCGCGCGCCGCGCAACAGCTGCTCGCCGCCGGGCTGAGCCTGCTCCATCGCAACTATCGCTGCCGCATGGGTGAGCTCGATCTCATCGCCCGCGCCAAGCGCCGGCGCATCGTACTCGCCACGCGCCACCTGCTGGCGCGTTACCCCGCGCTGCAGAAACTGCCGGTGCGATTCGATGCCATGCTCGTCGGCGCGGAAAACGGGCCGATCGAATGGCTGCGCGGGGCGTTCGACGCGTCTTGACCTGCGCGGCGGGCTTTAGTCGGCGGGGTTGTACTTGGTGAGAAAGGCTTCCATCGCGCTGAGCAGGGCCACGCGATCGTCCTGCCGGGTGTAGTAGTGGTCGGCCAGTGGCAGCGAAACGAACTCGACCGTCTTGCCCGCCTTGCGCATCCGGTCGTACATTTTAGAGGACTGCCCGAAGGCGACCGTGATGTCCTTCTTGCCGTGAATCAGCAGCAGCGGCGTCTTCATGCGATCGACCGCGTTGATGGGCGACACCGCGTTGAAGTCAGGGGCCATGCGCTGCCAGGTGTCGCGGCTGATGTTTTCGGTTGTGGAAGAGGCAAAGTCATTCACCTCGCGCTTCAGGCCGCTGACACCGGCAATAGAGATGGCGCAGCGGTATTGGTCCGGGTCCTTGGCGATGCCCCACATCGCCGCGTAGCCGCCGTAGGAGGCGCCGACGATGCATACGCGATGGGCGTCCGCCAGGCCCTGGCCGACCGCCCATTTGACCCCGTCCGTCACATCGTCCTGCATCGCGAGCCCCAGCTGTCCATCCCCGGCGTGCAGGAACTTGCTGCCGTAGCCGGTCGAGCCGCGAAAGTTGGGCTGCAGCACGACATAGCCACGATTGGCCAGGAATTGCGCCCAGTAACCGTACCTGAGCGTGTCCTGCGCCCAGGGTCCGCCGTGCGGCATGACCACGAGCGGCAGGTTCTTCGGCTCGCGCCCGACCGGTAGCGTCAGCACAGCCTCGATTGCCAGCCCATCGCGGGCCTGGTAGCGCACGAGCTTGACCGGCGCCAGATGCCGGGCGCCGATGGCTTCATTGAAGAATGCCAGTTTGTGTAGCACGCCATCCTTGAGGTCCAGGAAAGACAGCTGGCCCGGCATGTCGGGTGCGCTGATGCGGACCAGCATGCGCGTCCGATCGCTGCTCAGACTCTCGATATGCACGCCAGCGCTTGGTACGGATTTTTCAAGGAACCCCTGCAGTGCCACTAGGCTGGGATCGAACCAGTGCACGCCGGCACCCGGATCGGTAACCGTTGCGCCCAGCAGCGTCGTGCGATCATTCGAAATCAACACATCGTCCACTTCACCCGACGGCGGCTCGTAGACCGTGCGAACGTCAGCCTGCGTGCTCAGGTCCACCTCGTAGATGGCCGACCTGCCCTGCTCATTGTCGTGGATGACCAGCGCATGATCACCGCCGGGGAGAAACAGGAAGGGCAGCAACAGACCCTCACCCTTGCGAATTTCGGCACGGTCGACGGTTTGAAACGATTCCTTGCCGCCGGCCGGACGGTACAGCAGGCGCAAACTGCGGCGTGAATCGTCATAGCCGACGCCGGCCCGAATCGTACCCTCGCCGTCGGCGACCCAATGCAAAACGCCCCCATGCGGCTCGATCACCACCCGATCATGGCCGTTGGTCACATCGACCCGGTGCACGGCAGGCCAGAGTTCGAGGTCTCCGGAAAAAATGGAGCTCTGCGCCGCCACCAGCACCTCGTTGCCGCCATCGTTCGGAGTCCAAACGACGTCGCTGGTATTCTGGCCATTCAGATCCGGCAGCAGGTACAACGACTTTTGGGTGAGGCGATTGACACTGACGAGGCGCAAGACATACCAGTCCTGGTCCGTCACATGTTCCAATTCGTCGACACCGACCAGCACAGTGTCGCCATTGGCCCAGCGTAGCCAACGCACGTTGGTCTGGTCCGGCACCGGAAAGCGCACTCCCACCGGCGGTTTTTCGTAGAGACTGTAGATGCCGATCGACTGGGTGCCGCCCACTCCCAGCAGTCCGGCCCAATGGGTGCCGTCCGGAGAGATTACGGCGTGCTCGACGAACGGCAGTCGTGCGAAGGCTTCCACCGGCAGTCTCTCGGCAGGCGTCGGGGCTCCGACGGACACCGGCTGGGCCGCCGGTGCGGTCTGTGGCGGGGCCGCGGCGCTCTCCGCAGCACCCAGGGGGCAGGCCGCCAACGCCAGCAGCAGCCCGACAAGAGCGCATCGCTGTGCTGCCACGAACTCCCCTCCCCGCTGGCTTGGTCTTATTTCACCACAGTGAGCTTGGCGCGCCGCATCTCGCCCTTGGCCGCTGCCGCCGGGACACCGGCCTCCGCGGGCGGCGGCGTGTCCGGTCCGGTCTCGTTGAACACCATGCCCTCGCCGGTCTCGCGGGCGTAGATGCCGAGCACGGCCGCCATCGGCACGCGCACGTGGTGCACGACACCGGCGAAGCGCGCGTCGAACTCGATGCCCTGGTTCAGCAGCTGCAGGCGCTGCGTGGCATTGAGCGACACGTTGAGGACGATCTTGCCGTCCTTGACATAGGCATTGGGCACTTCGACGTCCGTGCGGCCCGCATCGACGATGATGTGCGGCGTCAGGCCGGCATCGCCCATCCATTCGTGCATGGCGCGCAGCAGATAGGGGCGGCGCGACAGGGTGGAGCTCGCGTCAGCCACGCCCGTCATCCACCCAGGCCCATTTCGAGTTCCGCGTCCGACAGGCTGGCCCGAAAGGTCGGGCGGGCAAGAATGGCGGCGGCGTAACGGGACATCGCCTGCGCCTGCGGGGGCAGCTCGATCTCATAGCGGCGCATGCGCCAGAGTATCGGTGCGATCGTCGCGTCGACCACCGAGAATTCGTCGCTGAGGAAATACGGCTTGATCTTGAACAGGTCCGCGCTTTCCAGCATCGCGTCGCGCAGCTCCTTCTTGAGCCGCGCCTGGTTCTTGCGGTCGGTCTCGCGCTCGATCTGGTCGGCCAGCCCGTACCAGTCACGCTCGATGCGGTACATGGCGAGGCGGAACTGCGCGCGCAGCACCG
>JANXYA010000291.1 GCA_025350345.1 Gammaproteobacteria bacterium | reverse complement strand
CACGCGCCGTGCTGCGGCCTGGCGGTGACGGAACTGCAAACCTTGAGCGAGACGCAGGCGGCGACGCCGTGGGAGCTCATCAACGATGCCGCGCGCGTCGCGACGCTCGCCACGGACGCACAGCGGCGCCTGGCGCGCCTGTGCCTGGCCCTGCAGCCGGCCATCGGCGGGCCGGAGCGCGCCCTGCCGTTGTGGCAGCGCGTCGATCGTGCCTGGCTGCGACTGGGCGGCCCAGCCGCCTGCGCCGAGGAGCGCGAGCTGCTGGATGCACGCGAGTTCCTGCGCGCGCTGGCCGCCGCGCCGCACGCCGAGGAACTGTCCGGCGACGCCTTTGATGAATTCGCTGCTGCGCTCTATGCCGCGCCGGCGTGTGATGAGGGCGCGGTAGAAATCCTGACCATGCACGGCGCCAAGGGGCTCGAATGGGACATCGTCATCGTGCCCGGCATCGGCCTGGGCCAGCAGGCCGATGCCGAACCGCTCCTGCACTGGCTGGAACTGCCGGGCACGGGCGCGGCCCCCGAACTGCTGCTGGCGCCGATCAGCGCCGCGGGCCCGGTGCGCGGGCGGACGCTGGCGCGCTACATCCGGCACCTGCGCCGCGAGCGTGCACGCCTGGAACGCGTGCGGCTCCTGTACGTGGCGGCCACGCGCGCGCGGCGCGAGCTGCATTGGTTTGGCGCCGCACCGATCAACAAGGCCGGGGAGCTCGCGCCGCGTCCCGGCACCGCACTGGCGCTGTTGTGGCCCGGCATCGGCCATGAATTCCTCACCGCTCACGCCACCGCCGCGGCCGGCGTGCCGCCGGCAACGATCGCCCCACCGCCAGGAGCCTCGCGCCTGAGGGCGGATTGGGCGCCACGCGACTTGCCGCCGGCGGTGCCGGTGAGGCGCCTGGAGCACTCGTTGCGAGATGCCACGGGCGATCCGGAATACTCCTGGGTCCGCCTCGCCTCGCGGGCCGTCGGCACCATCGTGCATGCCGAGATGCAGCGCCTGGCGCAGTTGCCGCAGCTGCCAGAGCGTGTGGACACGGCACCGCAAGACTACGAGGGCTGGCTCGCCGAACACGGCGTGGTGGCCTCCGAGCGCGCAGAGGCGGGGGCGCGCGTGCATGAGGCGCTCAACGCGACGCTCCTCGATGCGCGCGGACGCTGGCTGCTCGGCGGCACTCATCGCGAATCACGCAGCGAGTGGCGCATGAGCGGGCGCCATGAGGGGCGGGTGGTGAACATCGTCATCGATCGGTTGCTCATCGAGCCGGACGGCGAGCGCTGGGTCGTGGACTACAAGACCGGCAGCCACGAGGGAGGCCAACTGGCGGACTTTCTGGCACAGGAAGAGCTGCGCTACCGCCCGCAATTGCAGCGCTATGCCGCCCTGGTGCGCGCCGCCGCGCCCGGCCCGGTGCGCGCCGCGCTGTACTTCCCGCTGCTCGGGGAATTTCGCGAAGTCGATCTCGCCTCTGGCGGACAGTAATCGCGCGCTACAGCGTACCGGTGAGGGAAAAGGTACGCCGCCCCTGCGCATCCCGGTCGAGAAAATCCACCGCTTTCACCAGATCGGCGCTCGCCGCGGGCCGGGCAGTGACGAAGCCGTCGAGATCGTAATCGCTCCCGTTGCGCAGCTGCAGCGTGCCCGTCACTGCGAGCGGGCCCCCGACATCGCGCAGCTTTCCCACGATGAGGCCATTCTCCTGCAGCGCAGGGTCGAACCTGAGTTCGTAACTGCCAAAGGCGATGGGCGGATTGCGCTGCGAGAGCTCATGCGCCGTGGCCGTGCCGACCAACGCCTGGAGGCGTTGCCGCTCGAAATCGACACGGCTGAGATCGAGTTGCAACGAGCCTCTCCACGTCGTGGGAAACAGCGGCAGGAATTCCGTGCCGACGGGCAGCCGCACGTGCAGGTCGCGCAGCTCCAGGTGCCCGCCCAAGCCGATGGAGAGCCGCACGGTGCCTGGCAGGCGCGCATCGGCGCTGGATACATCAAGATCGAAATGCCCGCGCAGCATGGGCCAGGCGTGCGCCACCCAGCCCACGCCCTGCAACTCCACTCCGGCGGCGCGCAGCCGCGTGCACGAGCCACGCCACAGGGATCCGGAGGGCTGCGAGCAATCGACACCGGGCGGCGCGAGCTTCAGCGCCCAGGAGGCCGGTGCCCGGATCAGCACCGTGAGCAGGAACAGCGTGGTTGCCACGACCGCCAGGAATCGCCAATGCATCGGTGTGCCGTCCGTAAGAAAGGTGCGGGCCTATGGGGATGGGGGCGCGAGCACGAAGCTGGCGCTGACGAGGCCCGCATTGTTGCCCGCGTCGATGCTGGCTGATATCACCCGCACGCCGTGCCGCTGCACCAGCTCACCGGTCCAGTTCAGCAGGGTGTCGAAGGCAACCTGCTCGACCCGCACGCTCAATCCGCCATCGCCGTTCGACTGGCTGGTGAGCGAGCGGGCGATGCCGGTGTTGCGTGCCACGCGATCGACGAGCACCACCAGCGATTCCCGGCTCCCCGTTCGCGCCGTGGCCCGCAGCGCGCCCAGCCGCGGGGCGACTGACTGCAGCCAGGCCAGGTCCGCCTGGCGGGTCTGCACGCGCTCCTCCAGGCGGGCGACGCGGCGGTCAAAGGGCAGCAGGATGCCCAGCAGCAGCAGGGCGGCAGCGGCGGGCATGCCGATGAGCACCACGCGCTGATCGCGCGGCGCGAGGCTGTGGAACCAACGAAGGAGCCGCTCCATCAGGAGGCACCCGCACGCAGCTGCACGTTGCCCTCGAAGGCATCGCCGGCCGGAGCGCCGGAGACCAACTCCGCCTGCCATCCGGCGGCGCGCAGGGACTGGTTGATGCGATCGAGACTTTGCGCATCGCCCGCGCGCACCTTGAGCTGCAGCGCGCCGTCCCGGAAGCTCAGCGCCTGGAGGCGCGAGCCCGGCACCGCGCTCATGGCCTGGGCGAGCACCTGGAGGGCGGGGAGCAGCCCGCTGCGCCCGCTCCGGCCTTCCGTATCCACCAGCGCCTGCTCCACGCGCTCGCGAATCGAGCCACTGCCGCTGCTCCATTTCGGATCGACCAGCTCGGCGATCAGGCCATCCACTTCATGTTCCGCGCGGGTCAGGCGCCACAACGACCAGGCTTGCGCACCCAGATGCAGGAGCAGCAGGGCCGCGGCGAGCGCCGCGGCGATGCGCCAGCGCTGCCAGTGCGCCATGAAGTTGCCGCGTGGCGCGTAGCTCGCCTGCAGCAGATTGATCGGCGCTGCGCTCGGCAGCTGCGCGGCCAGCCAGGGGAGCGCTCCTGAACCCAGCAGCTGCAGCTTCAGGCTCGCGAGCCGCCCACGCACGCTTTCGATCTCGGCGGAGCGGCGCTGCCACTCGGCCGACGTCGTGTACAGGAGCAATTCCGTGGTGGCGGCCGCCTCGCCGCAGGCGATCGCGAGGGCGCCGGCGAAGCCGCCCGGCGGCGCCGAGACGTTCAACACCGGCGCCTCTCCGCTGCTGAAGGTCAAGGCATCGTCATCGAGCAGCGCCACGGCGTAGCCGGGACTGCGCGGCAGCAGCTCCGCTTCGCTGCACAGCAGGTCGGGCTTGAGGCCCGCGGCGCTGAGTTGCGCGAGGCAGTGCTCGAGCAAGGCGCGCGCCACGACCGCGACGCGCGTGCGGCCGGCCGCATCGGTCGCGCCCAGGGCACAGTGCTGCGCTTCAATATCAGCGGCGATCCGCTCCTCGATGGCAAAGGGCGCGAGCTCGGCCGCGCGCGCTCCGGCGCGCGGCGGCAGTTCGACTTCGAGGCACAGCACGTCGGCGGCGCTCAGCACCGCGGCCACCCGACGGCCCGCGGCCTCGGTCACCGCCCGCTCGAGGGGGCCTTCCTGTACCGAGGTGAGGGGCAGGCCGGTTGCGTCTACCGCCAACCACGCTGCCGCGGTCTGGCTGGCGCGGGGCATGCGTACAATGAGCCATTCCGCCATGCTTATTCCGTGCCGAAAGTTCTTAAGATCGGGCGCGTCTGCCCGCTCTGGTCCTGCTCGATCAGACTGTACAAGCTGAAGCGGGTGGTGCCAATAGTGATCCAGGTGCGCAGGCGGAAATAGGACGATGTGGTGCCGACATTCAGGCCGACCTTCTGCGCCGCGCTCAGTCCGCTCAGGAAGCCAGCCTTGTCCGGATAGCACGCATTCTGCTGGCGTTGCAGTGCCAGCTGCTTCGGATCGAGCGCGTAGCTGCGCTGGCCGGTGATCGCATCCAGCACCTCGCCCGGAGCGGTGCAGAGGTTGAGCCTGGTGTTCGGCGGCAGGGCGGTTACGAATGGCGCCAGCCGGTCGTAACTGGCGCGATCCATGCCCATCGCCAGCAGCTCGGAGATGCTGGTCAGCGGCAGATTGGGTACCCGATGCGCCGGTTCCTGCGCGAGGTAAAAGCTGTCTTCGGCGCCGCCGGGAAATGTCGGCTGATCGTCGGTGTCGATCCAGTCGACGAGGCGCGCGGCGTAGCTGACGTCGAGATTCAGCGACTGCAGCAGCGCTTCGAACTGCGCGACGCCGGTGGGATTGGCAACCAGCGCGGCGGCGACGGCTGGCGCTGCGGCTGGGGCGGCGCCCAGGCTCGGTGCCGGCGTGGCACCCGGGGCCGGGCCTGGGGCCAGGCCCGGCGCTGCCATTACCACGCTGTTGAGATTGAACTTGCCGGCCTGGTCCTCCAGCGAGGCCTCCAGCACCGCGCCATGGTCAATCTCCACCGGTCCGTAGGGCATCGCCCATTCCTGGTTCGCCGCCACGAGCAGCGGATTTTTCCGGCGGTTGTCGCGCAGCGCGTACGCGGCCATGCTTTCTGCACCTTCGGCGAGCGCCAGGCTCTGCGCCACGGTGAAGACCGCGATCGCGCGGCGCGCCGACAATGAACTCTGCCAGGCGATGGCGGTGGCCACGATCGCCGCGAGCGCGACCAGGATGATCGCCGTGAGCAGCGCCACGCCTCGCTCTGCCGCCCTGGTGCGCAGCGCGATCTTCACCCGGCGATCTCGACGACGCGCTGCAATTTTCCCCAGTCCTTCAGTTGCAGCGTGATTTCGACGGCGACGGGCCGGGCGCGCAGCAGTTCCAGCGCCGGGCCGTTGAGCAGCAGGGGCGTGGGCCAGCTGGTCTGCCATACCAGTCCGCCGTCCATGTAGCGGAAACTCAGGGATTCCACCTGATCCAGCAATTCCCGCTCCTCGTAGGGCAGCGCGGCGGTGGCGTCGAGCACGGCCAGGTGGCGGCGAATGAGCTTGCCGTCACGCAACAGGTAGCTCACGCGCTGCAGTTCACTGCGGGGGAGCCCCGCCGGATTGGCCCAGCCGCCGCGCGTGAAGGTCAGCAGTACGGTCTGGCTCACCGTGTCGGAGAGCTGGGTGCCGCCGGAGTTCGCCGCGATGAAGGCATTCTGATAGCCATTGCCGAGCTCGTCGCGCACCGGTCGCGGTTGCATCAGCTCGAAGTCCTGCTCCATGACGCGCAGCGCCTGCTGCACGCCGTTGAGGCGCGCGGCCTGTTCCTCCACTTCCTTGCGATTGTTCAGCGCCTGCGACAGGGACCCGTAGCCCATCGCAAAGAGTATGGCGGTGATGAGCAGCGCGACCAGCAGTTCGACGAGCGTGAAACCCGCTTGCCGTCGGCGCCGCATCACGGGGGATTGCCTGTCGGGTTGGGCTGGCCGCCGCCTGTAGCGCCGCCTGTGCCGCCAGGAGCGCCTGCGCCGCCAGCACCG
>JANXYA010000220.1 GCA_025350345.1 Gammaproteobacteria bacterium | reverse complement strand
CATAGAACCCGAGCACCGCGACGAGCGCGTAGACGACACCGAATACGCGAAAATACAGCCGCGCATAGGCCGCGCTTCCCATTCCAGCCCACAAGGCAAGCGCCCCCGACAGCAAATGAACCGCGTTGTGTGCAGCGTTGACATGAAAGATCCCCAGCAGCATCTCATTGTTGGTGATGCCGGGAACGAAACCGAGAACGCCTACGGCGAGGAAAACAACTCCGAACAAAATAGCGGCGGATTTCAACATACGACCTCCCGAGCAATTGGTGTTATTTGATGGCCGAACTACCCAGAGCCTACGACCGTATCGGGATTGACGCAAATCCCCTGCCCAAAGAGCAGGCCATCCGCTTGCCGGCCACGATCCTCGACGGCGCCGCCATGGCTTACTCCCGGCGCGCGTGGCTCCTCTTATTCTGGAAATGCACTCGATGCGATCTCGTCCGTCACCGATTGCGTCCATGCTCCCGGGACCTGCTCGCGGCACAGCCCCTCAAGCCAGGTCCCGCGTTGCGCGGTGGGCTTGCGCCTGCAGTGGTCGATGAGCAGTGCCGTAAAGCGCTTCTTGAACTGGAGCCGCGGGAACGCGACGAGAGTTTCCGCAATCTGCTGATCGCTGATCACGTCCATGTCCGGGCCGTCGACATCGCAGCCCGCACCGGCACTGACGAGCATGGCCTCCGGCCCCTGGCGCCTAGTCAGCGGCCATTTGCCGTCATGCATTTCAACCGCATGCCAGACCGTGTTGGCCCGTGCGGCACCGCCGCCATGTTCGACCATGAACTTCTCGGCTGCATCAGCGCCGTCGATTTCAAAGGATCCTTTGGCACTCGAAAATGCCGGCAGGAGTCCCAGATCGTGCAGGGCCGCCGCCACAAACGCCTGCTCAGCATCGTAGAGCATGCCTTGCTTCTGCAGGAACAGCGCGCCGAAGACGAACGTCCGCATGCAATGGTTGAAGAGGAAGTCGGGGCACGATTGCTGCGCAAATGCGGCCGCCTGCGCAGCGACGGCCGATGAGGGGATGACAACGCCAGCGACCCGCGCCGGTAGCGCCATGGGTCCAGCTCTCAGGACACCGATCTTGACCAGGCTCCCGAGCGCCAACCCGGCCAACAGTACCTGGCGCCGGCTCGCAAGAATCTCGTGAACCGCGCACGCACATGAGGCCCGGTGGGACCGCCACTCCAGCTTCATTTGGCCTCCTTGAACGACAGGCTCATCGTCAGCCGCGCGGGCGCGCAGGCATTCCTAGCTGCGGGAGCGCCGGGCCGGCCGGGCAATGGTGGCCGATGGCGCGGCATTCGTGAGCGGCCCCACTTCCCGGACAACGGTCTCGATCGTGGGCCGCTGGCCGCGCACATGAGCATCGATCGCAGCGCGCATGGCCGCCAGATGCTCGGGCGTGGTGCCGCAGCAGCCACCGACGATGCGCGCACCGGCATCGATGGCGAGGGTGGCGTACCTGGCCATCTGCTCCGGCGTACCGGAGTAGACGCATTCGGTGCCCTGGAAATGCGGTATGCCACAGTTGCCCTTGACGACCAGCGGGTGCGTTGCCTTCTGCATGGCCAGGAGCGTCACCAGAATATCCGGTGCGCCGACACCGCAATTGGCGCCGATCGCGAGCGGTGCGAGTGGCTGCCCGGCCAGGATCCGATCCAGCTCATCGGGCAGCATGCCCATCATCGTGCGGCCAGCCGTATCGAAGCTGCAGGTAACCACGTACGCCAGCCCGACCTTGATCGAGGCCTCGGCTGCGGCGCTCAGCTCCTCGGCCGAGGACATCGTTTCTATCCACGCCACGTCGGCACCACCGTCACGCAGGCCCCGCATCTGCTCGGTGAACGATTCCACGGCGGCATCATGCGTGAGCTCGCCCATCGGTACGAACAGCTCCCCGGTCGGCCCTACCGAGCCTGCGACCACCACCGAACGCGCCGTGGCGTCGGCCGCCTGCCGCGCCAGCTCCGCGGCGCGCTTCGCGAGTTCGTAAACGCGATCTTCGGCCTTGTGTAGCTTGAGGCGATGGCGGTTGCAGCCGAAGGAATTGCTGAGAATGATCTCCGCCCCGGCGGCGATGAAGCGCCGGTGCAGGCCCAATACCTCCTCCGGTCGATCGACATTCCAGAATTCGGGCGGCTCGCCCGCACCAAGCCCGGCCAGAAAGTAGTTGGTGCCGGTGGCGCCATCGGCCAGGACCACGGGCCGGTTGGCAAGCAGTGTGGCAAGTGAGCTACGCACGGGGGGCGATGATACTACCCTGCGGACGCTTTGCAGGCGCGCGCTGCCGGGCTTGCCTGACCGATCGGGTCGCCTGTAAACTGACTGGGTTGATCAGTCAATCAAGTCATGGCAGTCCCTTCCACCACCCGCAATCGCGTCGTCTATTCGGCGCTGCAGCTGTTTGCCGCCAAGGGGTACGGTTCCACCAGCGTGGCGGACGTGCGCCAGGCTGCCGGCATCCACAGCGGCAGCCTGTATCACTTCTTTCCCGGCAAGCAGGACCTGCTACTGGCGGTACTTGAGGCCTATCGCGGCGGCATCGGCCCAATGCTGCTGCAGCCGGCCTGGGATGGTGTGGAGGACCCGATCGAGAGGATCTTCGCGCTCCTTGCGCGCTACCGGACCTCGCTATTGCAGACCGAGTGCACCTACGCCTGCCCCATCGGCAGCCTGGCACTCGAGCTGCACGAGCCCGATCCGCCGGTGCGCCGGCTGCTGGCGCAGAACTTTGAGGGCTGGATTGACGCCATCGAAGGCTGCCTTAACGAGGCGGGCAATCGCCTGCCGGCACGCATCGACCGGCGTGAGCTCGCCGGCTTCGTGCTCACGGTCATGGAGGGAGCGGTGATGCAGGCGCGCACCTACCGCGACGTCAGGCGCTTCGACGGCTCGGTGCGCCAGCTGCGCACCTATTTCGATACGCTGCTGGGCGAAGCACGCCGGCCCACGCGCGGCAGTAAATCAACATCGGCCAGCGCAGCAAGAAAGGGGAGCAAACGGAAATGAATGGAATCAATTTCATGGCCGTGTTCGCGGCCGCCGCCTCGGCCTTCGTACTGGGCGGATTGTGGTACTCGCCAGTGCTGTTCGCCAGGACCTGGATGCGCGAGGCGGGGCTTACCGAAGCCCAGGCCCGGTCAGGCAACCCTGCGCTTGTTTTCGGCGGCGCCTTCGTGCTGTCGCTGATCGCAGCATTTGTCTTCGCCCTGTTTCTCGGCCCCGCGCCGGCGCTGGGCTTCGCCGTGGGTGCGGGCAGCTCGGCTGGATTGTGCTGGGTGGCAGCGAGCCTGGGCATCAATTACCTGTTCGAACGCAAGTCCCTCAAGCTGTTTCTCATCAACGGCGGCTATTTCACCTTGCAGTTCACGCTCTACGGACTGGTGCTCGGGCTCTGGCATTGATTGGGCAAGGAGAAGCTCGATGCGCAAGTTGCTGCTGCTGGTCCTGCCGTTTGCTGTTTCTGCGGCAGGG
>JANXYA010000390.1 GCA_025350345.1 Gammaproteobacteria bacterium | reverse complement strand
CGCCGGGCGCCGGTGGAGCTGGGCGCGATGGTCGAAACGCCGGCCGCGGCGCTGGGCGCTCCCCGCATCCTCCTCGAAGCGGATTTTCTGTCCATCGGGAGCAATGATCTGACGCAGTACACCCTCGCGATGGACCGCGGCCACGCCGAGCTCGCAGCGCGCATCGATGCGCTCCATCCGGCGGTCCTGCAGCTGATCGCCGCAACGGCCGCTGCCGGCACCAGCGCCGGCAAGATCGTGGCCGTCTGTGGCGGCGTCGCGGCCGATCCGGCCGCGGTACCCTTGCTGGTCGGTCTTGGCGTACGGGAGTTGTCGGTCGTGCCGGCCGCGGTGCCGGCTGTCAAGCGCCTGATTCGATCCTTCACGGTGACGAGCTGCGCGTCACTGGCCGCACGCTGTCTGACGCTCGAATCGGCGGCTGAGGTTCGTGCCCTGGTTGCCCAGGCTGTGTCGGCGTCGGGAGAGTCACGATGAACAAGCCGTTTTCTGGATTGCAGCAGCTCGGCCGAGCCCTGATGCTGCCGATTGCGGTATTGCCAATTGCCGGGTTGCTCCTGCGGATTGGGCAGCCCGACGTGTTGGGCTGGCCCGCAATGGCGGCTGCGGGCGACGCGATCTTTTCCAACTTGGGATTGCTGTTCGCGGTGGGTGTGGCCGTCGGCCTGGCAAAGGAAAACCACGGTGCGGCGGGACTGGCGGCGCTGGTCTGTTACCTGGTCACGACGCGCGGCGTCGAAACGCTGATGGCCCTGCCTCCCGATGTGGCCACCGGTCTCAGCGGCGCTGCGCGAGACCTCGCCGTATCAGCCTTCAAGACGCGTGAACTCCACAAGCTCAGTATTCCGGTCGGTCTGATATCGGGCATTGTCGCCGGAATCGCCTACAACCGTTTCAGCAACATCGAGTTGCCGAGCTACCTGAGCTTCTTTGGGGGTCGCCGCTTCGTCGCTATCGCGACGGGCCTTGCCGGGGTGGGTCTCGCGGCGCTCATCGGCACCGCCTGGCCGGTCGTTGAGCACGGCATGGACGCGGCGAGCCAGGCGATACTCCATGCGGGATCGCTCGGTTTATTCGTCTACGGCGTCCTCAATCGCGTGCTGATTGTCACCGGATTGCACCACATCCTCAATAACTTCGCCTGGTTCATCGTCGGTGATTATCACGGCGCAACGGGCGACATGAACCGCTTTTTTGCCGGCGATCCGACCGCCGGGGTGTTCATGTCCGGTTTCTTCCCGGTGATGATGTTTGGCCTCCCTGGCGCGTGCCTCGCCATGTACCACGCGGCGAAGCCCGAGCGGCGGGCCGGTGTCGCAGGTCTGTTGCTCTCGCTCGCCCTGACTTCATTCCTGACCGGCGTGACCGAACCGATCGAGTTCTCGTTCATGTTCCTGGCGCCGCTCCTCTACGCGTTGCATGCGGTGATGACAGGGCTGGCGATGGTGTTCATGCACCTCATCGGCGTGCACCTGGGATTCAGCTTTTCCGCGGGACTCTTTGACTACGTGCTGAACTTCAGCCACGCGCAGCGCCCCCTGTTGCTGCTGCCCGTGGGCCTCGCGTACGCGGCGCTCTATTACGGCGTGTTTCGCTTCTGTATCGCGCGCTTTGATCTGGCGACCCCGGGCCGGGAACCGGAGGAATCCGCCGCAGCGCAAGGGGTCGCGGTTCCGGCGGGAGGGAGGGCCGGTGCCTTCATCAGCGCGCTCGGAGGCGCCAGGAATCTTGTCGAGGTTGAAGCCTGCACGACCCGCCTGCGCCTGATCATCGTCGACGGGGCCCGGATTGACGAGCCGGCCCTCAAGCGACTCGGCGCGCGTGGCATTGTCAGACCCTCGGCGACTGACCTGCAGGTCGTGCTTGGCCCCATCGCCGATCAGGTGGCCGGGGAAATGCGTGCGGCACTGCGCACGAGCCCCACTGAGGCCCGCACGATTGTCGATGCAGGCGCGCTGCTTGCCGCACTCGGTGGTCGTGCCAATATAATCGGCCTGGACACCGCTCCCGGGCGTCTGCTGCTGAAGGTGGCGCGCGTGGAGAGCATCGATGAGACTGCGCTGGCGGGCCCCGGTGTGCGTGGCGTGGCGCGACCCGGGGGCGCTGCCGTGCACGTGCTCGTCGCGGGTCCGGTCGAGGACACGGCTGCGCCGCTCAGGGCGCTGCTAGCCGGTGCATGAGGAGCGAATCCGGGAACTGGAATGCCCACTGCTACGCTCTTTAACGAATCGTACCGGCCGTTGCCCGAGCAGGCGCGGAGCGCATCGTCAGGGCCGCCGGTTGTAAGGAAGATTGTCATCGTGGGCGGTGGCACGGCCGGGTGGATGAGCGCGCTCATCTTTGCGCGCTCGTTGCTCCACAGGGGCGTCGAGATCACGCTGGTCGAGTCACCGACGGTGGGGATCATCGGCGTCGGGGAGGGTTCCACGCCCTGGTTGCGCGGTTTCTTTGACAGCCTGGGGATCGAGGAGGCCGAGTGGATGCCGGCCTGCCACGCCACGTACAAGTGCGGCATCACATTCGATAGCTGGTCCACCAGGCCGGGTTTCACGAGTTACTTTCATCCCTTTGCCTCGATGCTCGACAACCTCACCATGACGCAGTTCGTGCACAACGCTGATGCCAGAATCCGAGGTGCCGATGTCTGCGCGGATCCGGATCGATTTTTCATCGCAGCCCGTCTGGCCCGCAAGCATCTTG
>JANXYA010000134.1 GCA_025350345.1 Gammaproteobacteria bacterium | reverse complement strand
TTCCGCTGAGCAGCGCGCGCGAGACCGGCCTGCTGTTTCCGACCCTGGGCAGCTCATCGCGCAACGGTGCGACGCTCGCGGTGCCCTGGTACTGGAACATCGCCCCCAACAAGGATCTGACGGTCACACCGACGATCTATTCGCGCCGTGGAATCGATACGGGAGTCGAATACCGGTTGCTGACCACCAGCGGCAGCGGCATCCTGCAGGCCAACTACCTGCCCGACGATCACCTCACGCAGCTCGATCGCAGCTGGCTGCGGCTCCACGCGCACTCCAGCTTTGGAGACGCATGGCGCGCGCAGGTCGATGCGGAGGGCACCAGCGACACGCATTACTTCGAGGACTTCGCCGATGGGCCGCAGACCAGCAGCACCATCTTCCTGCCGCGCGACCTGCGCATCGGGCGCAACGGGGAAGTGTGGCAGCTGGGCGCGCAAGTGCTGCAGTTTCAGACCCTCGATGACCAGCTCGCCGCCGCGGACCGACCGTACGCCGAGTTGCCGCGGCTGACGGCGACGGCCAACTGGCGGGGCACCTCGGGGCTGGGGAGCGATTTCGACAGCGAACTGACCGACTTCCAGCGCAGCACCGGGACCACGGGTTGGCGCGCCCGTGTGCAGCCGGGAATCGGGTTTGAATACCTGCGGCCGGGGTTCTTCCTGCGGCCGCAGGCTGACTGGGACGTGACGGTCTACCGGCTGCAGGACGCGCCGACCGCGAACGCCTCGCCCACGCGGAGCCTCCCGATCCTGAGCCTCGACAGCGGCATGCAGTTCGAGCGCAGCGTGGCCGGCGGTGCGCGCCTGGTCACGCTCGAGCCACGGGCCTACTACGTCTACATTCCCTACCGTGATCAAAGCGCGCTGCCGGTGTTCGATTCTGGCCTGCCCGACCCCAATTTCGTGGCGCTGTTCCGTGCCAATCGCTACGCCGGGTTCGACCGCATCGGAGATGCGAATGACCTGACCCTGGCGCTCACGGCGCGCATGCTCGATGGCCAGACCGGCCAGCGCTTCCTCAGCGCCACGGTGGGCCAGGCCGTGCACTTCTCGGAGCCGCGCGTGCTGCTGCCGGGCGAGACGCCCGACACGCGCAGCCGTTCCGATCTGCTCGCCAGTGTCGACCTGGCGGCCTATCACGACTGGAATCTGCACTATGACCTGGCGTGGAACCAGACCCTGTCGCAGACGGAAAAGTCCCTGCTGAGCCTGCAATATCGCCCGCAGGGCAACCAGGTGGTCAATCTGGGCTATCGTTTCACCCGCGGCTCGGTCGAGCAGGCCGAGACTTCGGTGGCCTGGCCGCTGGCGCGGCGCTGGGATTTCTACGGGCGCGTGGTGTATTCGGTCTTTGACCGCCGGCTGATCGAGAGCTTTGGCGGGCTGCAATACAAGGATAACTGCTGGGGCGTGCGCGTCGTGATGCGCGACTCGGTCAGCAACCGGGCGGGTACCCGCGATACCGGCTGGTACCTGCAATTGGAACTCAAGGGGCTCTCAAGTGTCGGATCCGCTGCCGACTCTTTCCTGCTGAGTTCGATTCAGGGATACTCCCCGACCTCTTCAAGCCGTTGAGCCTCAAAGAAAAGATGACAACCAGCAGATTGACCCCCCACTGGCTGGTGAGCCTGACCCTGGGCCTCACCGCCACGGCATTCGCGGCCACTCCCACGGCGGCACCCGCGCCCACTGCAACACCCGCGCCCGCAGCGACAACTGCGCCTGCGGTGACACCCGCGCCGCGCGTCCACGCCAGCCACGGCACCTCGCTCGATCGCATCGTCGCGGTCGTCAACGACGGGGTGGTACTGGAGAGCGAGCTCAATAACGAAGTGCAGGCCGTGTCCCAGCGCCTGCGTGCGCAGAACGTTCCGCTCCCTGCCGATCAGGTGGTGCGCGAGCAGGTGCTGGAACGGCTGGTGCTCGAGGCGATCCAGGAGCAACACGCTGAGCGGGCCGGCATCAGCGTATCCGATGAGCAGATCAACGCCGCGCTCCAGGACATCGCCCAGCGCAACAACGTCAGCTTCGATCAGCTGCCGGAAAAGCTGGCCGCGGAAGGGCTGGTCTACGCCGACTACCGCAGCAACCTGCGGCGCGAGATCCAGCGCCAGCTGCTGCGCAGCCGTGACGTCATGCAGCGCATCAGCATCACACCGCGCGAACTCGACCAGTACATCGAGCGGCAGAAAGGCACCGCCTCGGCCAACAGCGAATACAATGTCTCCCACATCCTGGTCGCCATCGCGCAGGACGCGAGCCCGGGGCAGCTGGCCGCGGCGCGTGCCAAGGCCGAGGACCTCGTGGCGCGGGCGCGCAACGGTGAGGCCTTCAACCAGCTCGCGGTGAGCTTCTCCGACAGCCAGACGGCCCTCGACGGCGGCTCGCTCGGCTGGCTCAAGGGCCCGGCCCTGCCGACTTTTCTCGCCGACGTCGTGCCGCGCATGAAGGCCGGACAGATCAGTGACGTGATCCAGACCGGCAGCGGCTTCCACCTCGTGCGCCTCAACGACTCGCGTACGATCACCGCCACGCAGATCGTCAAGCAGACGCACTTGCGCCATATCCTGCTGAAGACCTCGGAGATCGAGGATGACGCGACCGTGCGGCAGAAGCTGACCGAGATGCGCACGCAGATCCTCGCGGGCGCCGATTTTGGAGTGCTGGCCAAGGCGAGTTCGGCCGATCCGGGCTCCGCCATCCAAGGGGGCGACCTGGGCTGGACGACGCTCGAGAGCTTCGCGCCCGAATTCGCCCGCCAGGCGGAGTTGCTCAAGGACAATGAGATCAGCGAGCCCTTCAAGACCCAGTTTGGCTGGCACATCGTGCAAATGCTGGGGCGGCGCGATTTTGACAATACCGCCACGGCGGAGCGCGAGCAGGCCTTCCAGCAGCTGCGCGAGAGCCGGGTCGACGAGGCAACCGAAATCTGGTTGCAACAGCTGCGTGACGAGGCTTACGTCGAACTGAAGCTCTGATCGTCGAGGCGCCCGTGCCCACGCTCCCGAGCAGTACCGGCCGGCCCATTGCCCTGACCTGCGGAGAGAGTGCCGGGATCGGGCCAGATCTGTGCCTGATCGCGGCCCAGCATGAGCGCGAGTATCCTCTGGTGTGCCTGGCCGATCGCTCGCTCCTGCAGGAGAGGGCCCGCCAGCTGGCCCTGTCCTGCCAGTTCAGCGACTACCGCGAGGAGCTGGCGCCGCCGCGAGCCGCCGGCACACTGAGCGTGCTGCACCTGCCGCTGGCCAGCCGCGCCGTCTGCGGCCAGCTCGATGCGCGCAACGCGCCAGCCACTCTGCAACTCATCGATCGCGCGGTCGACGGCTGCCGGAGCGGTGAGTTCAGCGCCATGGTCACCGCCCCGGTGCAAAAGAGCGTGATCAACGAGGCCGGCATTCCCTTTACCGGGCACACCGAGTACATCGCCGCTCGCTGCCACGTGCCACGGGCGGTCATGCTGCTCATCGCCGGCCGTCTGCGCGTGGCGCTGGCAACCACGCACCTGCCGCTGCGCGCCGTGGCGGAAGCCATCACGCACGACGGCCTGCTCGCCGTACTGCAGATCCTCAGCCGTGATCTGTCCAGGCGCTTTTGCATCGCACAGCCGCGCATCGCGGTCTGCGGCCTCAATCCCCACGCGGGCGAGAGCGGGCATCTGGGCACCGAGGAGCAGCTCGTCATCGCGCCGGCGCTGGCGGCCGCGCGCGCACTGGGGCTCGATGTGCTCGGGCCGTTTCCCGCCGACACCCTGTTCGTACCGCGTAATCTCGAACCCTACGATGCGGTGCTGGCGATGTACCACGACCAGGGGCTGCCCGTGCTCAAGCACTCCGGCTTCGGTACCGCCGTCAACATGACGCTCGGCCTGCCGATCATCCGCAC
>JANXYA010000384.1 GCA_025350345.1 Gammaproteobacteria bacterium | reverse complement strand
TGATCCCCACGATTCCGCCCTGCGGGAGGCGGAATGACAGATCCTCGATCAGCAGTTTATCGCCATAGCCCTTGCGCAGGTGGCTGACCTCGACGACCAGTTCGCCCAGTCGCGGGCCGGGCGGGATATAGATCTCGTTGGTCTCGTTGCGCTCCTGGAATTCCTTCGATGCCAGCTCCTCGTAGCGAGCCAGGCGGGCCTTGCTCTTGGCCTGGCGCGCCTTTGGATTGCTCCGCACCCACTCGAGCTCGCGCGCCAGCGTCTTGCGCAGCGCGTCCTGCTCGCGCTCCTCGAGCGCCAGGCGCTGGCCCTTCTGCTCGAGCCAGGAAGAGTAGTTGCCTTCGTAGGGGATGCCGTGGCCGCGGTCGAGTTCGAGGATCCACTGCGCGACATTGTCGAGAAAATAACGATCGTGGGTGACCGCAATGACCGTGCTCGGATATTCCTCGAGGTAGCGCTCCAGCCAGGCGACCGATTCGGCGTCGAGGTGGTTGGTCGGCTCATCGAGCAGCAGCATGTCGGGCTGCGAGAGCAGCAGACGGCACAGGGCCACGCGGCGTTTCTCCCCGCCCGAAAGCTGCTCGATCTTCGCGTCCCAGGGGGGCAGGCGCAACGCATCAGCGGCGATCTCCAGCTTGCGCTCCAGCTCCCACCCGCCGGCCGCGTCGATCGCGTCCTGGAGTTTGGCCTGCTCCTCGAGGAGCTTGTTCATCCGCGCTTCGTCCATGGGCTCCGCGAACTGGTCGCTGATCTCGTTGAAGCGCTGCACGAGGCGGAAGGTCTCGCCCACGCCTTCCATGACGTTGCCGCGCACGTCCTTGGCCGGATCGAGGCCGGGCTCCTGCGTCAGGAAGCCCACGCGTATCCCCGCCTGCGCGCGCGCCTCGCCGTCGATGTTGGTATCGACGCCGGCCATGATGCGCAACAGCGTCGATTTTCCGGAACCATTCAGGCCGAGCACGCCGATCTTGGCGCCGGGGAAAAACGAGAGGCTGATGTCGCGCAGGATCGTACGCTTGGGCGGTACGACCTTGGACACGCGATTCATGGTGTAGATGTATTGCGCCATGGTCTGGAGTCTGTCGTGGCAGGAGCGGGCGCGCATTATGGGTGAAGCCCTCGGCCCGTGTGAACCCTTGTGGCGCCGCCGGCCATTCCCGCCCCTTATGGTAGGCTGGGCCGCCAGGTGCCCTTGAGATGCGGGTGGGGAATTGAAGCAGCAGCAAGCGCAGACCGCTGTCGCCATGGGTGAGCGGCTGGCGCGTTACGGATTTCCGAGCGGGCATCCTTTCGGGATCGACCGCCACGGTGCCTTCGCGCGTGAATTCGACCGCCGTGAACTGGGCGCTCGGGTGACGCTGCTCGATTTCCCCCAGGCCAGTCTCGAAGACCTGCTGCTGTTTCACGAGCGCTCCTACGTGGAGTTCGTGCAGCGCAGCTCCGAGCTTGGGGTCGGTGCCCTCGATGGCGGCGATACCCCGAGCTTTCGCGGTGTCTACGAGGCGGCGGCCGGCGTCGTCGGCGCGAGCCTGGAGGCCATGCGCTGGATCATGGCGCGCCCGCGACGCCGTGCCTTCGTGCCGATCGCGGGACTCCACCATGCGGCACGTGACCGCGCGGCGGGCTTCTGCGTATTTAATGACTGCGGCGTGGTGATCGAGGCGCTGCGGCGGCGGCACGAACTGGCGACGATCGCCTACGTCGATATCGACGCCCACCACGGCGATGGCGTGTACTACGCCTACGAGGCCGATCCGGGCGTGATCATCGCCGACCTGCACGAGAGCGGCGAGACGCTCTATCCGGGCACGGGCGCGGAGGAGGAGCAGGGCCGCGATGAGGCCCTGGGCACCAAGCTCAATGTGCCGCTGCCCGCCGGTGCGGGAGATGCGCAATTCCAGCAGGTCTGGCCGGCGATGCTCGCGCACGTCGAGCGTTTTGAACCCCAGTTCCTGATCCTGCAATGCGGCGCCGACAGCCTGGGCGGCGACCCCCTGGCCCATCTGCAGCTGACCCCGGCCTCGCACGCGCGGGCGGCCCGGGACCTGTGCGCACTGGCCGACCGGCTGGGACACGGGCGGGTCCTCGCCCTCGGCGGTGGCGGGTACGATCGGGGCAACCTCGCCCGCGCCTGGACCGAAGTCGTCGCGGCCATGGCGGCGTAGTGATGGCGGTGCGGCCTTGGGGCCCTCCGGCGCCCGCCGGGCGGGCGGGGGCTTCGGGTACAATTCCACTCCTTTTTCCCGCCACAGGCCCAGAGCAATCCATGTTTTCCGCCGCACTGAACATCGCCAGCTTCGATCCAAAACTGCACGCTGCCATGGAAGGGGAGCGCCGCCGCCAGGAAGATCACATCGAGCTGATCGCTTCCGAGAATTACACCAGCCCGCGGGTACTGGCGGCGCAGGGCTCGGTGCTGACCAACAAGTATGCGGAGGGCTATCCGGGCCGGCGCTATTACGGTGGCTGCGAATACGTCGACATCGCCGAGCAGCTGGCGATCGAGCGGGCGCGGCAGCTCTTCGGGGCCGACTACGCCAACGTCCAGCCGCACTCGGGTTCCCAGGCCAACGCGGCGGTGTACCTCGCGCTCCTGGCGCCCGGCGACACGCTGCTGGGAATGAGCCTCGATCATGGCGGCCATCTCACCCACGGCGCGAAGGTCAACTTCTCCGGCAAGCTCTTCAACGCCGTGCAGTACGGCGTCGTGGCCGCCACCGGCCTGATCGATTACGAGCAGCTCGAGCGCCTGGCGCGCGAGCACCGCCCGAAGCTGATCGTCGCCGGGTTCTCGGCCTATTCGCGCGTCATCGATTTCACCCGCTTTCGCAGCATTGCCGATTCCGTGGGCGCGCTGCTCTTTGTCGACATGGCGCACGTCGCCGGACTGGTCGCCGCCGGCCTGTACCCCAATCCCGTACCGATCGCGGATGTCGTGACCACCACGACCCACAAGACGCTGCGCGGCCCGCGCGGTGGCCTGATCCTGGCGCGCGCCAATGAGGCCATCACCAAGAAGCTGAACTCAATGGTGTTTCCCGGCACCCAGGGCGGCCCGCTGATGCACGTGATCGCGGCGAAGGCGGTGGCCCTGCTGGAGGCGCTGCAGCCCGAGTTCCGCGCCTACCAGCTGCAGGTGCTCGCCAATGCCCGCGCGATGAGCGCAGCGCTGGCGGCGCGGGGGCTGAACATCGTCTCCGGCGGCACCGACAATCACCTCTTCCTGGTCGATCTGGGCAAGCGCAATTTCACCGGCAAGGACGCCGACGCGGCCTTGGGGGCCGCCAACATCACTGTGAACAAGAACGCTGTGCCGAATGACCCGCGCCCGCCGAGCATCGCCAGCGGGCTGCGCATCGGCACACCGGCCGTGACGACGCGCGGCTTTGGCGAGGCTGAGGTCCGGCAGGTCGCCGAGTGGATCGTGGAGGTCATCGAGGCGGAGGGCGCCGCCGCGGTCATCGAGCGTGTGCGGGGCGAGGTGCTCACCCTGTGCCGGCGATTCCCGGTGTACGGCGCCTGAGCACCGGCGGTGCGCACGCTGCCGGAGGGGTGAGCCGAACGTGCACTGCCCGTTTTGCACCCATGCCGATACCCGCGTGACCGACTCGCGACTGGCGGCCGACGGCCGGCAGATCCGCCGGCGCCGCGAATGTCTCAGCTGTGGCGAGCGCTTCACGACCTTCGAATCGGCCGAATTGCTGCTGCCGCGCGTGATCAAGAGTGACGGCAGCCGCGAGCCCTTCGATGAGGCGAAGCTCAGCGCCGGCATGATCAAGGCGCTCGAGAAAAGACCGGTCAGCAGCGAGGCGATCGAGGATGCCGTCGCCCGGATCTGTCATCGCCTGCGCGTGCTCGGTGAACGCGAAGTCCCTTCGCGCCAGGTGGGTGAACTGGTGATGGAGGAGCTGCGCCACCTCGACGAGGTGGCCTACGTGCGTTTCGCTTCCGTGTACCGGAGCTTCCAGGATGTGGAGGCCTTTCGCGAGACCATCGACGGCTTGCGCCGCCAGCGCCGCCGCCGCGAGCCTGCCGAGAAACCCGGGCGCGCGCAGCTCCCGCTCCTGCCCACGGACCCCGAGGGAGGCGGCAAGCGCTGAGTAATCAGTCGTTGCCACTCCGATATACTCAGCAGCAATGGCGCGCAACTTCAACCCGCAGACAGCGGCGCGGGCCCTGGCGCGGCGCCTG
>JANXYA010000110.1 GCA_025350345.1 Gammaproteobacteria bacterium | reverse complement strand
CCCGGGTATCTCGGTGCCACGCTTGCGCAACGTCACGATCTTCGCGGTCAGGCCGCGCGCTTGCTCGTGCTCCTGCCACTCGCCGTCGCCTGCAGCGTCGGCGGTGCGCTGTTGCTGCTGCACACGGGCGAGCACGTCTTTGACCGCGCCGTGCCGTGGCTGATCCTGGGCGCCTGCATGCTGCTCAGCGCGCAGCAGCCCCTGCGCACCTGGCTCGAGAGGCGCGAGTCCCGGGGCGCCGGCGCCGGCGTGCATGTTCCGCTGGCGCTGCCGCTGATCGGCGCCGCCAACGTCTACGGCGGGTATTTCGGCGCCGGCGCGAGCGTGATCGTGCTGGCCGCGCTGGGGCTGTCCTACACCGACACGCTGCCGCGCCTGAACGCACTCAAGCAGGCACTCTCGCTGGCCACGAATTGCGCCGCGGCGCTGCTGTTCGCGGTGAACGGACCGGTGAACTGGCGCGTCGTCCCGGTGCTGGCCGCCGGCGCGCTGGTGGGCGGTGCCTGGGGCGGGCGCCTGGGCCGACGACTCTCACCGCAATTGCTGCGCAGCGTGGTCGTCCTGCTGGGATTGATCGTGGCGGCGATCTACCTGTGGCGGGGGCGCTGATCTCGCGCCGACCTGCCCCGCGGGCGTACTATTGCGCTCGAACATGACGAACCCGGGTTACACGCTTTTCGAGACACCCATCGGTCGCTGCGCGGTCGCCTGGAGCGCGGTGGGAATCGTGGCCGTGCAGCTGCCCGAGCGCCACGAGGCGGCGACCGTCGAGCGCCTGCGCCGCCGTATCCCGAGGCTCGAGCGCAGCGAGCCGCCCACTGCCGTGCGGCAGGCCATCGCGGCGATCCAGCGCCTGCTGGACGGTGCCGGAACCGAGCTGTCAGCCATCGTCCTGGATGAGCGGGGGCTCAGCCCTTTCCAGCGACGTGTCTATCGGGCCGCGCGTGCGATACCGGCCGGCCGGACCGTGACCTACGGAGCGCTGGCCGCCCAGCTGGGACAGGCGGGTGCGGCGCGCGCCATCGGGCGGGCGATGGGGAGCAACCCCTTCCCGATCATCGTGCCCTGCCATCGGGTGCTGGCCGCAGGCGGCAAGGCCGGCGGATTTTCCGCGCATGGCGGCGTGGCCACGAAGTTCGCGCTGCTGCAGGCCGAGGGCGCTGCGCTGCAGGACCTGTCAGCTGGCGCCTGACGATCCGTCGGTCAGCGTCTGCACCTGACCCATTGCCGGCCGGAATTGCACGCTGACTTGCGCTTCGAGGTGAGCCACCGCGCTCACCAGCCGGATGCCCGCATCCTTGAGGAACTCACCGATGAAGGCCTGCAGTCCTTCGCAGCGCGCGCGCGCCGTGTCGTGATCTTCCGATTGCGCCACCAGCCGTGCCTGCCAGTGCTGGGTACGAGGATCGGCGGCGCTGAGTTCACGCAGTGCCCGGGTCAGCAACGAGAGGTTGCCCGACAGCGTGTTGTCGGTCAGGTTCGGATCGCGCGATTGACCGGGCGCGGCGAGCCGCAGGTGCAGCATCGCGCCGCTTTCCCCGACCGCATCGTACAAGCACACCACCATCGAGCTGCGCAGCTGCGCGCACAGCAGCACATCCGCGGACGTGATCCGGTAATCGTCGGCGGCCACTTGCAGCTGTTGTGCGCTCACCGGGGCAGTGTCGCCCATCGACGGGGCGGCGGCTGGTAGGTCGGTCACAGTACTGAGCAGGCGGGCCGCTCTGCTAGCATGCCCGGTCATGGTTGAGGAGCACTCGCACCGCGCGGCGCAGGAGGCGGACTTGCCCGCCATCGTCGCCATTTACAATGAAACGATCCCCTCGCGCCAGGTGACTGCCGATCTGGAGCCCGTGACCGTCGAGGGCCGGCGCGGCTGGTTTGCGGATCATCGTTGCGCGACACGCCCGCTGTGGGTGGTGGAGCGGGAGGGCGCTCCGGCCGCCTGGCTGAGTTTCAGCTCTTTCTATGGCCGGCCTGCCTACGACGCGACGGCCGAGGTCAGCGTCTACGTCGCCGCACGCGCCCGGCGCCAGGGCATCGCGGCCTATCTGCTGCGCGCGGCCGCGGCAGCGGCGCCGCAACTGGGACTGCACACGCTCCTGGGCTTCATCTTCAGCCATAACGAGCCCAGCCTGGACCTGTTCGCGAAGCTCGGCTACGCCCAGTGGGGTCGCTTGCCGCGCGTCGCGCGGCTCGATGGCATCGAGCGCGACCTGGTGATCCTCGGTCGCCGCGTGGCCGAGGGTGCAGCTCCCGCCAGCGCCGGCGCCCGGAGGGTTGGCGC
>JANXYA010000102.1 GCA_025350345.1 Gammaproteobacteria bacterium | reverse complement strand
CGACCACGAAAATATAAACCGCTGTCGCGGCACGGATACCGGTCGAGGCGAAAAACCCACCCCCGTCCGTGAGACCCACCGTGGCGACGATTGCCGTCAACAGGTTGGTGAGGACGGTGAAATAGCACAGGAAGTCGAGTATCCCGGCGAGCGGTGAACGCCCGGCGCTCGACGCCACGCTTGCGGAGACCACGAGCTGCAGCACGAGCCCCAGCCATCCGAGGATGGCGACGAGGAGCAGCAGGGCGTGACCTGATCTGCCTTGAGTGCTCATACCTGCCTTAGTCGTGGGAGCCCCCGGATCTTGGTATTCTAGCTTTGGCAAGCATGTCACGGGCGCCTGGGGGCGCGCCCGCACAAAGAATAAGCAAACAACGGGGACAACATGTCGCTTTCCAATCGCGCGCTGGCGGAATTCATCGGCACGTTCTGGCTGGTCCTGGGTGGCTGCGGGAGCGCCGTGCTCTCGGCGGCATTTCCACACGTGGGAATCGGTCTGCTGGGGGTCGCCTTTGCGTTCGGTCTTACCGTGTTGACCATGGCCTACGCCATCGGCCACATTTCCGGCTGCCACCTGAATCCGGCGGTTTCCTTCGGGCTCGTCGTCGGCGGCCGTTTCAAGGCGGCCGATCTGCCGGCATACGTGATAGCCCAGTTCCTCGGCGCCTGTGTCGCCGCGGCTGTCCTGTACCTGATCGCCAGCGGCAAGGCGGGCTTCGACTTAAGCGCGGGCCTTGCGAACAACGGTTACGCCGAGCATTCTCCCGGCGGTTATTCGCTCGTTTCGGGGCTTGTGTGTGAGGTCGTCATGACCTTCATGTTTCTCATCATCATCCTGGGCGCCACCGACGCACGCGCGCCGCAGGGCTTCGCGCCCATTGCGATTGGCCTCGGACTTACGCTGATTCACCTGATCAGCATCCCGGTCACCAACACCTCGGTTAACCCGGCGCGCAGCACCGGGCCTGCGATCATCGTCGGCGGTTGGGCGCTGCAGCAGCTGTGGCTGTTCTGGGTTGCACCCTTGCTCGGTGCGGGCCTTGCCGGGATTGCCTACCGCTGGCTCGGCGGCGGGGGACAGCGCGGCTAGAGAGCAGTGACGATACCTTCTGGGCGAATGAATCAGGAGAACGAACCATGACGACCCGACGTGATGTGCTGCAGCTGTCTGGCTGGGCGGTTGCAGGCGCGCTGCTGCCGCAAGCGCGGGCGGCCGATACCAGGCCCCAGACACTGCTGATTCTCGGTGGCACCGGCTTCATTGGTCCGCCGCTGACTCAGGAAGCCCTGCGGCTCGGTTGGAAGGTGACGCATTTCAACCGTGGCAAGAGCGCGGCCGACGGAGTCGCGAATGTCGAAACCCTGATCGGTGATCGTAAAGGTCAGCTGGACTCTCTGCGCGGACGCAAATGGGACGTGATGATCGACGACACCGGTTACGTCCCGAAGCAGGTCAAGATGTCCAATGAGCTCCTGGCGCCCTCGGTGGGCTATTGCCTGTACATCTCGAGCATCGCCGCCTACGCGAGCTTTGCGAAGCCGAACGACGAGCGTTCCCCGACCGCAAAACAGCTCGCTGACCCCAACGCGGAGCAGGTTACGAAGGAGACCTACGGGCCGATGAAAGCGCTCTGCGAGCAATACGCGGCTGACGCCTTCAAAGGACGGCTCAGCATCGTCAGGCCCGGCTACATCGTCGGTCCCGGCGACCCGACCGATCGCTTCACGTACTGGCCGGTGCGCGCGTCCAGGGGTGGGGAAATGCTGGCGCCGGGAACCGCGCAGGATCCCATTCAGGTGATCGACGTACGAGCTCTTGCGGCCTGGATGATGCGCCTGGTGGAAAAGCGCACCGACGGCTACTTCAATGCCATCTCGGCTCCGCGCGCCTTCACGATGGGCGAGCTGGTGCGCAGCAGTGAGCGCGCCTCGCCCCAGGCTGGCACGAAGGTCAGCTGGGTGCCGGAGGACTTCCTCGCGGCCCATTGGAAGGCCGAGGAACTCAGCCTGCTCGGGAGCAGACTGACCCCCTGGTTGCCCAGCAAGGGCGAAACCGCGGGCGGCTCCCTCAGCGCGACCGACGCGGCTCGTAAGACGGGTTTGCGTCCGCGCGCGCTGGAGGAAACGGTGCGCCACACGCTCGCGTGGTTCAGGACGTTGCCGCCAGAAAGGCAGGCCAAGCTGCACGCGGGTCTCGACGCGCAAAAAGAAGCCGACACGCTGCATCTGTGGCACGACAGCGCCCGGAGCGGCTAGCGCCCAGCGCGCGTTAGGCGGCTTGATCCGAGTCAATACTCGAGGTGCAGCCGCACAGAGTAGAAACGCACCGGCCCGCGATCCTGGTTGTATCCGGGGTTCTGGATGTACTGTAAATCCGGGCTCAGCTGCACGCGGACGGGCGCGGCTCCGGGCGCCCACGACCACTGCGCCCGGTAGTAGATCTCGAGACTCTGCTCGTGGGCGTAGCTTAAGCGTCCATCGCCAAGCAGAAATCCTGAGCCCCCGGACTCAAGATATTGCCGATGTTCCGCGGAGAGCCCCTGCAGAACCAGGCCCACTCCCAGCCGATCATCAGCCCGCTGCCAATGAACCCCTGAGAGCTGCCCGCCAAGGCTTGCATGCCGGTCAACTTCGGTGAATACGAAGTCCTCGGTCTTGCCGTCGTTCCATCCGAGCCGCATGAAGAGCCCGCTCTCACCGTCGTCGGCGAGCGGCTGCTCGGCGTTGACGCCAAATCCGAGCTTGTGCCGGCTTTCGCGCTCGTCCGCCACAATGTTCGGTACGGCCCCAGTCGGCGCCGCGATCGCAAGCGCTTGCGCGTAGTTCCCCATGCGAGCCGTGTTGTAATAGGCCAGCAGCCGCACGATGGTGTTCACCTCGGGCGGCGCCAGCGTGAGCTCGAGGTTCTCGCCCCGTGCCCGCGCGAGGGTCTCCAGGGTCTGGGCGTTGGCGTACAACGGCATGCGGAACATGCCGTACTTGAGTGCCCAAGCCGGGGTTACGTAGCCGAGCACAAAACCGTCCGTATAGCCGCGCGTGTTGGCCGCGTAGTCCCAGGCGGTGTTGTCCCACAGCGACCAGTTCATAAATTGGGTGCGCGCGGAGCCGGCGTAGCGGTTC
>JANXYA010000078.1 GCA_025350345.1 Gammaproteobacteria bacterium | reverse complement strand
GCCGAGCGCGGCGGTGAGTGCGACCGGAAGCGGCTCGAGCGGACGCGCGCGCCGCAGCACAGCGTAGAGCAATATGGCCAGCGGCACGCTGACGGCGAGAATGAATGCAAAGCAGTGGGTGCTTTCACCGAGCCGGTCGCCCGCAGGGCCCAGCCCCAGGCCGTACTGCAGGCAGCCCAGGCCGCTGGTCGCGATCCACAGCGCCAGGGGTGGGAGCGGCGCATAGCGCCACCAGCTCGAGCGGTCGGGCACGCTCAGGTTAAAGGCGGCGAGCACGGCCGTGAGGCCGGTGAGAAGCATCGCGGCGCTCTCGAGCGCCATGCGCGGGGTCGAGTATTTGACCGCAAATGCCGCCAGGTCTGCCCAGCGCACTACGACCGCGGCGATGAGCACGCCCACCGCCGCCAGCCAGGCCAGGGCGCGCAGGACCGGTGGGGCCAGCGGGCGCACGGGCGCGAGGCTCCGGGTCAGGGAGCCTATGAGCTGTTCTGTCGTTGTTGCCGCCATACCGTCGTCGTGTCAATCCCTGCCTGCCGAATCGCCCGTACCGGCCAACTTGCGCAACGCCTTGACGGCACGGTGCACGTTGACCTTGAGCGCCGCCACCGACTGGCCCGATTCGCTGGCGGCCTGGGCCACCGACAGACCGCGAATCTTGACCGCCTCGAGCGCCCGGCGCTGCCGTTCCGGGAGCGCTGCCAGGAGCGGCTCGATTGCCTCGACCGCGCGCAGGGCTCCTGAATCGTTGTTCGCTGCGGGGGCGGTGTAGGTTTCAAGCGCGAGCTCATCGCTCACTTCATACCGGGAAATGCGTGAATCGCGCCGGATGCGGTCGATCCCGCGGCGGGCGGCAATCGCCGCCAGCCAGGGGCTGAAGGGCCGTCCCGGGTCCCAGGTATGGCGGATCCGGTGCACCGTGAGGAGCACGTCCTGCACCACATCCTCAGCCAGGTGGATCCCGGCAATAGCGCCGGGTCAGGCTTCTTATGAACGGCGTGATGGTTCGCAGGAGCTTCTCATAACAGCGGGCATCGCCTGCCTGGGCGGCGCGCATGAGCTGCACCCACAGGGCTTCCTGCTGCTGCTGCGATCGGGGTTCGGGAGGCACCGTGGGGATGATCTTGTAACCTTTAGCCCGGCGCAACGATTTATGCTACGCGGCGGCGAGCGGGCCTTGACCGGCGTCGGCGCCCGCGCGATCAATCCAACTTAAATAATCGGAGTAAGACTATGTCAGCGACTTCTCTCAAGACCATCACCCTGTCGGCGATGTTTGGCGCTGCCGCCATGGCGGTTGCCAGCACGGCGGCCTTCGCCGCCGACACCAAGGCGATGGACAAGCCCGCGATGGAGCATTGTTACGGCGTGGCTAAGGCCGGCAAGAACGATTGCGCCAACGGCGTGCATTCCTGCGCTGGTCAGGCGACGAAGGACATGGACAAGGCGTCATTCGTGTCGATCCCGGCCGGCGTCTGCGGCAAGCTCGCCGGCGGCAGCACGACCAAGATGTAATGAGTCGAGGCCCTTCGATGCACCCGATCCCGGCGCAGGCCGGGGTCGGGTTGCGGCTCCCTCACCACGCGCAGGTGCTGGCTACGCGCCCCCAGGCCGCGTGGTTCGAGGTGCATCCCGAGAACTTCATGGCTGACGAGCACGCGCTCGCCGAGCTCGAGTCGATCGCCGCTCACTACCCGCTCTCGCTCCACGCGGTCGGGCTCTCGCTCGGTTCCGCTGCGGGTGTTGATCGCTCGCACATCGATCGGTTGCGGCGGCTGGTGCGCCGGCTCGATCCGGGCCTGGTTTCGGATCATCTCTCCTGGAGCAGCGCCGACGGGCATTACCTGCCCGATCTCCTGCCGCTCCCCTACACCGAGGAAGCGCTGGCAATCGTGTGCCAAAACGTGGCCGTGGTGCAGGAGCGGCTTGGCCGCAGGATCCTCCTTGAGAATCCCTCTACCTATCTGCAGTTCGCCGCCTCCTCGATCCCTGAATGCGAGTTTCTTGCCGCGGTCGCGCAGCGTACCGGGTGCGGCGTGCTGTTCGACGTCAACAATGTCTACGTGAGCGCGCGCAACCAGCAAGTCGACGCCGGCGAGGCGCTGGCGACCTGGTGCGCCGCACTCGACCCGGCCACTGTCGGCGAGATTCACCTGGCCGGCCACGCGGTGGTGGCG
>JANXYA010000059.1 GCA_025350345.1 Gammaproteobacteria bacterium | reverse complement strand
TCGCTGATCGACAAGATGGTCGAGGGCACGAGCGCGACGGCAGCCGGGCGCTCGATCCGTGATCTGGAGCGCCTGCGCGATGACTACCTGGTCGCGATCCAGCAGGTCCTGCGCCAGTACAACATCGGTGCCGGCGCGACGCTGCGCGCGCTCGAAGAGCGCCTGTACCAGGATGCCGCACGGCGGCGCGGCGCGGGTGGCGTCGCGGCGCAACAGGATGCGGCGCTGCCGCTCGTGCGCAGCACCGTGCGGGCGGAGTGGGTCGATTACAACGGCCACATGAGCGATTTTCGCTACGCGCAGGTGTTCGGCGATGCGATGGATGCGCTCTACCGCCGCGTCGGCGTGGACGATGCCTATCGGGCCGCGGGCCAGATGTTCTACACCGTCGAGAGCCACATCGTTCATGTGGCCGAAGTCCACGCTGGGGAGCCCATCCGGACCACCACCCGGATTCTGGGCCTGGATGACAAGCGCCTGCACGTCAGCCACCAGATGCACCGCGAGCGCGACGGGGCCCTGCTGGCTTCCGCCGAGCAGCTGCACCTGCACGTCTCGACCGCAGCGGCGAAAGCCGTGCCGATGGATGCGGCGGTCCGCCAGGCGCTGGAGAGGCTGCACGAGCGGCAGGCGGTGCTGCCGGAAGCGCCGCCGGCCTCACGGCGGATCGATGTCGGCAACCGCGCGATGGCGGCCCATGCCCAAGATCGTTGATCACGAACGACGGCGCGATCAGATCGCCCTGGTGGCCTGTCGGGTGGTGGCGGCCCATGGGTTCGAGCAGGCCACCGTGGTGCGCATTGCGCGCGCCGCCGGCTATACGACCGGCATGCTGGCCCATTATTTCGATTCCAAGCAGGAGATCATCCTGGCTGCGCTCCGCCTGATCATGCGCCGCATGGAGCAGCGCCTGACGCGCCCAAGCGAGGGGCATGAGGCCAATCTGCTCGCCGTCCTCACCGAAGCCCTGCCCATCGACGCGCGGCGGCTGCAGGAATGCGCGTTCTGGATGGCGTTTTGGGGGCAGGTGAGTTCCGACCGGCGATTGAAGCGCATCAACGCCTGGGTGCATCGGGAGTACCTGCGCCTGTACCGGCGTTGCCTCGAGCAGCAGTGGCCCGAGTGGGCCGGTTGGCGCGCGGCGCGACGCGACGAGGTACTCCGTTCGGTGGTCATCTGCATCAACGGGTTGACCGCGAGCGCGGTGTCGAGCCCGAGGGACTGGCCCGCCGAGCGGCAGGTGAGGCAATTGCGGCTGCACCTCGATTTGCTGCGCGACTGGGCGGGCAGGACACGCGTCCTGGCCGCCGGGCGGCGCGCAGGGAGATAGCTTATGGATTTCTCATTGAGTGACGAGCAACGCCTGATCATCAAGACGACGCGGGATTTCGTCCGCAACGAACTGGTGCCGCACGAGCCGGAGGTCGAACGCACCGGCGTGCTGCGGCCCGAGCTGCACCGGGAACTCAAGGCCAAGGCCATCGAGGCCGGCCTGTACGCCGCGAACATGCCCAGCGAAGTGGGCGGCGCGGGGCTCGATACCGTGACCTGGGTGCTCTACGAAAAGGAGCTGGGCTGGACGGGCTATGCCCTGCACTACGGGTGCGTGGGGCGCCCGTCCAATATCCTGCTGGCCTGCCAGGGCGAGCAGCGCGAGCGCTACCTGCTGCCGGCGGTGCGCGGGGAGCGCGTCGAGTGCCTGGCGATGACCGAGCCCACGGCGGGTTCCGACCTGCGCGGCATGCGCGCCACCGCGGTGGCTGCCGGTGGGGATTTCATCATCAATGGCACCAAGCATTTCATCAGCCATGCCGATCACGCCGATTTTGTCATCCTGTTCGCGGCCACCGGAGAGGAAGCTGCGGCCCGCGGCAAGCGCAAGCAGATCACCGCCTTCCTGGTGGATGTCGGGCACCCCGGATTCACGATCCGCCCCGGCTACGCCAATGTCTCGCACCGCGGCTATACCAACAGCATTCTCGAGTTCAGCGATTGCCGCGTGCCCTCATCTGCCATTCTCGGTGAGCTGCACCGCGGTTTCGAGGTCGCCAATTCCTGGCTGGGCGCGACGCGCCTGCAGGTTGCCGCCACCTGTCTGGGGCGCGCCGAGCGCGCCCTGGAACTGGCGACGCAGTGGTCGGCGCAGCGGGTGCAGTTCGGGCAGCCGATCGGCAAGTTCCAGGGCGTCAGCTTCAAGCTGGCGGACATGGCGGTCGAGCTGCGCGCGGCGGAACTGCTGACGCTGCAGGCAGCCTGGAAGCAGGATCAGGGCACGGCCACCGACACGGACATGGCGATTGCCAAGCTCAAGGCGAGTGAGATGCTCGCCATGGTGGCGGATGAGGCCCTGCAGATCCACGGGGGCATGGGCCTGATGAGCGACCTGCCGCTGGAGCGCATCTGGCGCGATGCCCGGATTGAACGTATCTGGGAAGGCACCAGCGAGATCCAGCGGCACATCATCTCGCGTGCGCTGCTGCGCCCGCTCGGCGCCTAGGCCCCTTTAGCGACCGGTCCAGCGCGGCGCGCGCTTCTCGGCGAAGGCGCGCGCCCCTTCCTGCAGGTCCTCCGAGCGCATCACGCGCTGCACGGCCTCGAGCGCGTCGTGCACCTCGAAGGCCTGGTTTTCAGGGACCATCTCGGTGTGGTGCAGCAGCTGCTTGATCGCGGGGAACAGCAGGGGAGGGCCGTTGGCCAGCTGGCGGGCGATCTGGCGCGCCTTGGCGAGCCCCTGGCCGTGCGGCACGACGTGATTGGCCAGGCCCCAGTGCTTGGCCTCAGCCGCGTCCATCCACCGGCCGGTCATCAGGAACTCGACGGCCACGTGGTAGGGGATCCGGCGGCGCAGCTTGATGACCCCGGCATCGGGCAGCACCGCGACGTTGATCTCCGGCAGCGCGAAGCGGGCGTGCTCCTCCATTACGATGATGTCGGTGCCCAGCACCAGCTCGAACCCACCGCCGCAGGCGATGCCGTTCACCGCGGCAATGATCGGCTTGTTCAGGTTGCGCGGATGGTTCAGGCCCGCGAATCCGCCTACCCCCCAGTTGGCGTCAGGGGCTTCCCCGGCCGCGGCGGCCTTCAGGTCCCAGCCCGCGGAGAAGAACTTCTCGCCGGCGCCGGTCACGATCGCAATGCGCAGCGTCGCGTCGTCGCGGAACTCGCTGAAGATATCGTTCAGCCGGCGGCTG
>JANXYA010000053.1 GCA_025350345.1 Gammaproteobacteria bacterium | reverse complement strand
CTGCGGCCCTCGCGGCCGGAGCCGGGCAAGGCGTCGGCCACAGACCTGGAACTGGCGCGCGCGCTGCTCGTCCGGTCCGACCAGGCGCTCGCCAGTGCGGTGCTGATGGGCGACAAGCGCGTGCTGTTCAGCGAGGCGCGCAGCATGCGCGGCGCATCGCCCTTGAGTGCAAAGGTCCACCACAGCGAGTGTGAGTACTCGACATGGCGGTGCGCGAAGAATCCGATCCAGACGGCAGTAAAAATCACGATCACCAGGCTCGCGATCCAGCTCGGCGTGAACCGCTCCGCCATGATGGCCGCGGGGCGATAAAAGGCGCGGCGACCGAGCCAGAGGATGCCGAGCACGATCGCCAGCACGATGGCCTGCTCCACTTCCAGGCCCTTGAGGAGCGAGGCGACTATGCCCGCCAGCAGCAGCCAGACCGTCAATTGGTAGGCCGCGGCCAGGCGCCGGAACAGGCCTCGCGCCAGCACCAGCAGCGCCAGGCCGATGACGCTGCCTGCCAGGTGCGAGATTTCCAGGATCGCCAGCGGCAGGGCGCGCCACAGCAGGGCGATGCGCGAATCGATGGCTGGCGTGGCGCCGGACACCAGCAGCAGGAACCCGGCCAGGAATACCAAAGCACCGGTGACCTGCGGCACCACCGGCGTCACGTACACGGCGACCAGCTGCTCGAAGCGCGACAGTTGCGGCCGCAGTGCCAGCGCTTGCTGGCCCCCGAACAAAAGGGCCGCGACGCACAGCGGCAGTGCGTAATAGACCGCCCGCCACGCCAGCAGGGCGCTCGCCAGCTGCACGGCAGGCACGCCCGGCAGGGCCAGCACGATCACCGACTCGAACACCCCGAGGCCCCCGGGCACGTGGCTGATCACGCCCGCCGTGATCGCCACCGCATAGACACCCACGAATACCGGCAGCGACACCGGCGCATCCGCCGGCAGCAGGAACCACAGCACCGCCGCCGAGCAGCCCAGGTCGACGATGCCAAGCAGGATCTGCGGCAGCGCAACCGCGGGCGTGGGCGCGCGCAGCGCCCAGCCACCCAGCTCGATCGGCGCGGGTCGCAGCAGGGACCAGAGCGCGTACAGCGCGACCAGCGCCAGCAGCGCTGCGCCCAGCAGCGCGGTCACCGGCACCGCCAGATGGAGCGCTGCCGCGCCTGCGACGGGCGCGGCCAGAAACGCCACGCCGGCGAGCGTACCCAGGCCAATGGCCGTGGTCAGACCGCAGAACACGGCCACCGCGGCCACATCCGCGGCGTTCAGGCCTGATTTGGCGTACAGCCGATAGCGCACGGCCGCGCCGGTGAAACTGGCGACGCCAAGATTGTGGCCAAAGGCATAGGCAATGAAGGCGGTATAGGCCGCGCGCCCGTAAGCAAGCGGCTTTTCGATGTAGCGCAGCGCCAGTACATCGTAGAAACCCAGCAGCCAGTAGCTCAGCGCCGTGAACAGCACCGCCCGCGTGACCGCGGCGGCCGGGGTGGCGCGGAGCGTCGCGAGGATCTCGGGCAGGCGCAGCTGCAGCAGCTCGCGATGGATGATCCACATCACCGTCGCGAACACCAGCACCATGAACACCGGCAACAGCCAGCGGCGCCAGAATTCCTGAAGTTCGCGCAGACTCATGCTGGCCACTAGACCTGCAGGTTCGCCCCGCGCCACAGGGCCAGCGCCGCGACGCACCAACCGCCGATCAGGCACAGACCACCCACCGGCGTGAGCACGCCAACCGCCGGCGGTGCGCCGGCCAGCAGCAGATACAGGCTGCCGGAAAACAGCAGCACACCGGCCAGCAGCAGGTCAGCGGCGAGGCGCAGGCCCCGATCGGCGCGCCGCGTCAGCAGTACACCGATAATAAGCAACCCCAGCGCATGGATAATCTGGTAGTGCACCGCAGTTTGCAGGATCGCGTATTGATCACCCGTCAACTGACTCTTGAGTGCGTGTTCACTCAGCGCGCCCAGCACCGTCGCTGAGGCCATCAGCGCGGCCCCGCCCACCAGTGCGCGCTTGGCCGCTTTGCCGCTCACGCCTGGTCCTTGCGGACGCGGCCGGGAGCGCGCGGCAGTCCGGTGTGCTGAGTACGCATCGGGCGGCCAGGTGCCGGTGCCGCGCGCTGCCCCTCGCGCGCGAGCCCGGTGCCAGCCGGCTGCCAGGAAGGCACCAGCTGGTGGCGTCCCGGGCCGATCAGGTCGGCGCGTCCCATCCGCCGCAGCGCCTCGCGCAGCAGCGGCCAGTTGTTGGCGTCATGATAGCGCAGGAACGCTTTGTGCAAGCGCCGCACGCGCAAGCCCTTCGGCACGACGACGCTGGCGCTCTCGCGCGTGACGCGGCGCAGCGGGTTTTTGCCGGTGTGGTACATCGCCGTCGCCGTGGCCATCGGCCCGGGCAGGAAGGCCTGCACCTGGTCGGCGCGAAACCCGTTGCGCTTGAGCCAGAGCGCGAGCTCCAGCATGTCCTCGTCGGTGGTGCCGGGGTGCGCGGCGATGAAATACGGGATCAGGTATTGCTCCTTGCCCGCCTGGCGCGAATATCTGTCGAACAGCTCCTTGAAGCGATCGTAAGTGCCGACGCCCGGCTTCATCATCAGCGCCAGCGGGCCCTCGCGCACGTGTTCCGGCGCGATTTTCAGATAACCGCCGACATGGTGCTGGGCGAGCTCGCGCACGTACTCGGGCGATTCGCTGGCCAGGTCGTAGCGCACGCCGGAGGCGATCAGCACCTTCTTCACGCCCGGCAGCTCGCGCGCGCGGCGGTACAGCTGCACCAGTGCGCTGTGATCGGTATTGAGGTTCGGGCAGATGCCCGGAAACACGCAGGACGGCCGCCGGCAGGCACTTTCGATCTCGGGGCTCTTGCAGGCCAGGCGATACATGTTCGCGGTCGGACCGCCCAGGTCGGAGATGACGCCGGTGAAACCCGGCACCGCATCGCGGATCTTCTCGATCTCGCGGATCACGGAATCCTCCGAGCGGTTCTGGATGATCCGCCCCTCGTGCTCGGTGATCGAACAGAAGGTGCAGCCGCCGAAGCAGCCGCGCTGGATGGCCACCGAAAAGCGGATCATCTTGTAGGCCGGGATATTCGCCGCACCGTAGGCCGGGTGCGGTCGGCGCTGGTAGGGCCGGTCGTAGATCCAGTCCATCTCCGCCATGGCGAGTGGGATCGGCGGCGGATTGAGCCAGACTTCCTGGTTGCCATGCCGCTGCACCAGCGCGCGCGCGTTGCCGGGGTTTGATTCCAGATGCAGGATGCGCGAAGCGTGCGCATAGAGCACGGGATCGGCCGCGACCTGCTCGTAGGCCGGCAGGCGGATCACGCTGTGCTCGCGCGCGGCGTTGGGCACGCGGCGCACGAAGCGCACC
>JANXYA010000044.1 GCA_025350345.1 Gammaproteobacteria bacterium | reverse complement strand
ATCTGCGGCACCGACAGGCACCCTTCCTCGCTCTGCTCCACCCCCTCGCGCGACAGGATCTGCGGGTTGATGAGCACCTGCGGCGCATCCCGCTGCTCGCTGATGTCGATGACCAGGAGCCGCCGATGCACGTTCACCTGGGTCGCCGCCAGGCCGATGCCCGGCGCGGCGTACATGGTCTCGAGCATGTCATCGACGAGACAGCCCAGCGCGGCGTCGAAAACCTCCACCGGCGCGGCGCGCGTGCGCAGCCGCGGGTCGGGAAACTCCAGTATCGTCAGTTGCGCCATGGCGGCTTGATTCGGGTCCTTAAGACTTGCACGCATGTGATCCAGCGCACAAACTCCGCACTGGAGCATGTGCGTTTGGTGGCCATTGAGTTTATAACAGCTTGGGCTGGCCACCCCACCTCGGCCCCGTTAGGAGTGAGGGATGTTCGTCCATCAGACAACGAGCTTCCGCCGGGCGTTCCCATGGTGCGCCGGGCTGACAGCATTGCTTGCCCTCAGCGGCTGTACGCTGTTCGGGCACCATGAATCCGCCGCACCGGCCGCCCCGCTGACGACTCAGTCCAGCACCGCCGCGACGACGGCGACCGCTGAACCCCAGACCGTGACCTCCAATCTGCCGGACGTCAGCGCCGAGCCCGAGACCACGACGGTGATGCCCGACGTCTCGCAGTCCTTGAGCGCCACGGCGCCCAAGAGCTATGTCGTGCAGCGCGGCGACACCCTGTGGGGCCTGGCGCACATGTTCCTGAAGGATCCCTGGCTGTGGCCGGAGATCTGGTACCTGAACCCGGAAGTCGCCAATCCACACCGCATCTATCCGGGCGACACGCTGCGCCTGGCCCAGGGCGGCACCAATGGCGCGCCGCAGCTGGTGGTGACGCACACCGCGGGCAGCGCCACGAGACTCGAGCCGCTCCTGCGCAGCACCGAGCTGGAATCGCCGATCGCCACCATTCCCTACAGCACCATCGCGGCCTTTCTCTCGCGCCCCGGCGTGATGACGAGCGAGCAGGTCAAAGCCGCCCCCTACGTGCTCTCGCTCCGTGACAAGCACCTGATCGCCGGCGCCGGCAACGATATCTACGTGAGCAGGCTCCGGGCCGCGAAGGGCGAGCACTACAGCGTCATGCACGTGGATCAACGCCTCAAGGATCCGGACGGCGGCGGGACCCTGGGCTACCTTGCCATCTACGCCGGCGCCGCCCAGGTGAGCCTGGCTGGTGACCCGGCCCGCGCGCGCATCAGTGATTCCGCGCGCGAGATTCTCGCTGGCGATGTACTGGTGCCTGAAGTCGGCGGCAGTTTTGCCGATTTCATACCGCACGCGCCGAGCGTGGCCGTGAACGGACGCATCCTCGCCGTGGTGAATGGCGTGTTGCTGGCCGGCCAGTACCAGGTGGTCGCCATCAATCGCGGCAGCCAGCAGGGAGTGGAGCCCGGCCACGTGCTGCGCGTCAATGAATCGCCGAAGAGCGTGCGCGATAGTTGCGCGCGCATCCAGGGCGAAGGCACCTGCCGGCGGTTCGGCAATGTCAGGCTGCCGGTCGAAGCGGCCGGGACCCTGCTCGTGTTTCGCGTGTACGAGCACGTGAGCTATGCCCTCGTGGCGAGCGAGACGAATCCGCTGGCCATCGGCGACCACGTCGTCAACCCCTGAATCTGGAGCCATCCACCATTAAGAGCCGGCGGTGAAGCCGGCTCTTTGCTTTATGCTGCCCGTCCATGATGGACGAGTCCGATCGCTGGCTGGCCCTGGCGCGCGCGCCGGGTCTGCACCTCGATCAGCTGCGCGATGCCGGGGCATTCGCTGCGCCGGAGCAGCTGATCGGCCGCGATGCCGCCGAACTGACGGCACGCGGCATCCCCGCCGCCGCCGCCGCATGGCTCGCGCGCCCCGAGCGGCGCACGCTGGACAGTGACCGCCGCTGGCTCGAGAGCGCCGGTGTCGCGCTGATCGGCTGCGCCAGCGAACACTTCCCGCCGCTCCTCGGCCAGATCGCCTCGGCGCCCGTGGCCCTGTACGTGCGGGGCGATGCGGCGGTGCTGTCTTCCGTGCAGCTCGCCATGGTCGGGAGCAGGAATCCGACGGCCTCCGGCGTGCGCACGGCCCGTGACTTCGCCGCATTCCTCGCCCGCGCGGGCCTCACCATCACCAGCGGGCTCGCCATCGGCATCGACACCGCCTCCCACGAGGGGGCCCTGGCCGGCGGGGGCCGCACCATCGCCGTGCTGGGCTGCGGGCTCGACCAGGTGTACCCGCCGGAAAACACCCGCTTGGCCGATCGCATCGTGGCGCAAGGCGGGGCCCTGGTGAGCGAGTTCCCTCCCGGCACGGCCCCGCTGCGCGGGAATTTTCCGCGCCGCAACAGGTTGATCAGCGGCCTGTCGCTCGGCACGCTGGTGGTCGAGGCGGCGCGCCAGAGTGGCTCCCTGATTACTGCGCAGCTGGCCGGAACGCAGGGCCGCGAGGTCTTTGCGATCCCCGGCAGCATCCACAATCCGCTCGCGCACGGTTGCCACGAATTGCTGCGCGAGGGCGCGAAACTCGTCGAGACCGCCGCGGACGTGCTCTCGGAGCTGAAGATACCTTTTACAAAACAAGATCTTACAGAACCCGGTGGCGCCTCCCCATTTCCTGCCGAAGCGCCGTCCGTGTTGGACAAGGACTATGAAATCCTGTTAGATGCGCTCGGGTTCGAGCCCCAGAGCATCGATACGCTCGTCGAACGAACCGCCCTGCCGAGCCCGCACCTGGCCTCCATGCTGCTGATCCTCGAGCTCGAGGGAAGGGTTGCGCTGCACGCCGGAGGGCGCTATGCCCGGGTCAAGTGAGTCGCCATAGGTATGCTGGAAAACACCGTATTCGACATCCTGGTCTACGTCTTCGATCACTACCTGTTCGAAGAGCTCCCGGTCAGCGCCGAGCGTGCCGACATTGCCCGTGACCTCGAGATTGCCGGCTTTCGCGGCGCGAACGTCGAGCGCGCTCTCGATTGGCTGGCCGACCTCGCCGACGAGCGGGAGCGTCCGGGCCTGAAGGCGGACGAGCGGGCCTTCCGGCTGTATTCCAGCGAGGAAGCGGCGCGACTGGACTCCAGCTGCCAGGGACTGCTGCTCTCGCTCGAGCGCGGCGGCATCCTCTCGCCCACGCAGCGCGAGATCGTGATCGATCGGCTGCTGGCGCTCGACACGGAGGAGCTGGACCTGGAGCAAGTCAAGTGGGTGGTGCTCATGGTGCTGTCGTGCCAGCCGGGCCAGGAAGCGGCCTGCGAGCGCATGGAAGACCTGGTGTACGCGCTGCCCGAGCAGGTCCCGCATTGAGCGGCGATCACGCTCGCGGCAGTCGATATCCGCGGTCCGTCCGCGGTTTTTCGTTTTTGGAACCTCAAGGCTCGGGCTCAGGGCATGGCTGAAAATCTCGTCATCGTCGAATCGCCGGCCAAGGCGCGCACCATCAAGAAGTACCTGGGCAGGGACTTCGAGGTGCTCGCCTCCTACGGCCACGTGCGCGACCTCGTGCCCAAGGAGGGCGCGGTCGATCCCGACCATGACTTCCACATGCAGTACCGCCTGATCGAGCGCAACGAAAAACACGTCGCCGCCATTTCCAGGGCGCTGAAGAAGGCCTCGACGCTGCTGCTGGCGACCGACCCGGATCGCGAGGGCGAGGCGATCGCCTGGCACCTGCACGAGATCCTGCGCGAACGCGGCGAGCTCGAGGGCAAGACCACGCGGCGCGTGGTGTTTCACGAGATCACGCGCAATGCGATCCGCGAAGCGGTGACGCACCCGCGCGAGCTGTCGCTCGACCTGGTGAACGCGCAGCAGGCGCGGCGCGCG
>JANXYA010000040.1 GCA_025350345.1 Gammaproteobacteria bacterium | reverse complement strand
GACAACAACAAGCTGATCACCGAGGTCCTCCGGCTCCGCTCCGAGCGCGCCAAGCTGCTCGGCTACGCCACGCACGCGCACTGGCACGTCGAACCGCAGATGGCGAAGACCCCCGAGAACGCGCTGGCCCTGATGATGCAGGTGTGGCCCGCCGCGGTCGCCCGCGTGCACGAGGAAGTGGCAGACATGCAGGCGATTGCCGACAGGGAGGGCGCTGGCATCAAGATCGCGGGCTGGGACTACCGCTACTACGCCGAGAAGGTGCGCAAGGCGAAATATGATCTGGACATGGCGGAGGTGAAGCCGTACCTGCAGCTCGACAAGCTGCGCGAGGGCATGTTCTGGGCGGCCGGCAGGCTATATGGCTATCGTTTCGTGGAAATCCACGGCCTGCCCGTCGCGGATCCGCACGTCAGGGTCTGGGAGGTGCGCAACGCCGCGGACCATCACGTCGGCTTGTGGTACTTCGATCCCTACGCGCGCCCGGGCAAGGATTCCGGGGCGTGGATGAATGAGTACCGGACGCAGCAGGGCCTGGAAGGGGTCTCCCCGATCGTCTCCAACAACACGAATTTCCTGCCGCCCAAGTCCGGGGAGCCGGTGCTGGTCAGCTGGGACGATGCTGTCACGATGTTCCACGAATTCGGCCACGCGCTGCACGGACTCAATTCCAACGTCAGGTATCCCACCCTTGCCGGTACCAGCGTGGCGACCGATTTCGTCGAGTTCCCTTCGCAGCTCAACGAGAACTGGTTGTCGACGCCGGAGGTCCTGAGCCGCTTCTGCATCCACTATCGCACCGGCAAGCCGATCCCGGCCGAACTGGTGGAGAAGATCAAGCGCGCACGGACCTTCAACTCGGGTTTTGAAACGGTCGAGTACCTGGCGGGCGCGATCGTCGACATGAAGCTGCACCTCGCGGGCAACGCCACCATTGACCCCGATACCTTCGAGCGCGACACGCTCAAGGCGCTCGGCATGCCGGAGGAAATCGTCATGCGCCACCGCACGACGCAGTTCGGACACATTTTCTCCGGCGATGGGTACGCGGCGGGCTACTACAGCTACCTGTGGGCCGCAGTACTCGACCATGACGCCTTCGAGGCTTTCCTCGAGGCGGGCGGACCCTATGATCCGCGCGTGGCGAAGCGCTATCACGATGACATCCTGAGCGTCGGCAATACGGTCGACCCGGCGGAGGCCTACCGGCACTTCCGCGGCCGCGATCCGCGGATCGACGCCTATCTGCGCGCCAAGGGCTTTCCGTTGCCGGCGGCGGGCGTCGCGAGCCCAAGCGGCGCGCCCTGACGGCGCGCCAGGCAGGCTCTGGCGGCGGGATGCGGTCAGCGCGCAACCGGCGCCTGCCGATCCTGCACGCTCTCACGGCGAGACAATATGAGCGCTGAGCCTGGTCAATGGACCTGCCCGATGCACCCGCAGATCCTCCGGGCCGCGCCGGGCAATTGTCCGATCTGCGGGATGGCACTCGAACGTACCGTCCCTCTGGCGACGCCCGAGGACTCGACGCGTGGCATCCGGCGGCGCTTCACGGCGTGCGCCGCTCTCACCGCCCCGGTGGTCGCGATTGCCATGGGTCCTCATATGCTGGGCCTGCATGGGCCCGAAGCGTGGCTGCGCATCGCCCCGTGGGTTCAGTTCCTGTTGGCCACGGCAATCGTGCTGTGGGGAGGCGGGAGCTTCTTCGCCCGCGCCTGGCGCTCACTGTGGCCCTGGCGGCCCAACATGTACACGCTCATCGCGCTTGGAACCGGAGTCGCCTGGGCCTACAGCGTACTCGCGGTCCTCGCAGCCGGTGTCTTCCCCGTGGGCTTCCGCGATGCGGCCGGCCGCGTGGATCTGTATTTCGAGGCCGCCGCCGTCATCGTCACGCTCGTCCTGCTCGGAGAGTGGCTGGAGCAACGCGCACGCCAGAGCACGGGCGCCGCGATTCGCGCGCTGCTCTCGCTCGCACCGCCAAGGGCGGTGCGCATGGACGCAGGCGGACGCGAGGAGGAGATCGAACTGGCCCAGGTCCACGTCGGTGATCGGCTGCTCATCCGGCCCGGCGCAAAGGTTCCGACCGACAGTGTGGTGCTCGAGGGGACTTCGAGCGTGGACGAGTCGATGCTGACCGGCGAGTCCCTGCCGGTCGATAAGGGGCGAGGCGATCGCCTCATCGGCGCGACCATCAATCAGGCCGGCGCGCTGGTGGTGCGAGCCGAGCGCATCGGCGCTGATACCCTGCTCTCCCAGATCGTACACCTGGTCTCGCGGGCGCAGCGCTCGCATGCACCCGCACAGCGGCTCGCCGATCGCATCGCGGCGTGGTTTGTCCCCTCAGTCATCGCCGTCGCGATGATTGCTGCTGCCAGCTGGGCGATTCTGGGCCCCAGCCCGCCGTTCGCACACGCCTTGATCGCGGCGGTGTCGGTGCTGATCATTGCCTGTCCCTGCGCGCTTGGTCTGGCGACGCCGCTGTCGATCCTGGTTGCGAGCGGCCGGGGTGCCCAACTCGGAGTCCTGTTCAGGGACGCGAGCGCGATCGAGTCCCTGCGCCAGATCGATACCCTGGTGCTCGACAAGACCGGCACGCTCACCGAGGGTCGGCCCCGGCTCGGCGTTCTCTCGCCAGCCGCGAACGGCGAAGAATCCGAGCTGTTGCGCCTGGCTGCGAGCCTCGAGCAATCGAGCGAACACCCGATCGCCCGCGCCATCGTGCACGCAGCGCAGGAGCGCGGACTTAAGCTCTCGAGCGCAGAGGAATTCACGAGCCTGACCGGGCAGGGCGTTCGCGGCAGGCTCGAGGGCCGCCTCATTGCCGTCGGGAATGCGGCACTCATGACGCTCGTGGGAGCGCCAGTGCCGGCGGATGTGGAATCTCAGGCGGCGACATTGCGTGATGGCGGCGCCAGCGCCTTCTTTGTCGCCATCGATTCGAAGTACGCCGGCCTGCTGTCCGTGGCCGATCGCGTCAAGGAGACGACGCCGGCGGCGATTGCAGCGCTGCGCCGCGCCGGCTTGCGCCTCGTCATGCTCACTGGCGATCACGCAGGCACCGCTGCCCGCATCGCTCAGGAGCTGGGTATCGGCGAGGTGATCGCCGGGGTCCGGCCGGAACAGAAAGGAGCGGTGATCGAGAAGCTCCGGCGCTCGGGACGTCGCGTTGCGATGGCCGGAGATGGCATCAATGACGCGCCGGCGCTGGCCGCGGCGGACGTCGGGATTGCGATGGGCGGCGGGACGGACGTGGCCATGCAAAGCGCCCACGTCACGCTCGTGAAGGGTGATTTGAACGCCATCCTTCGTGCCCGTGAATTGTCGTCTGCCACCGTGAAGAACATCCGCCAGAACCTGTTTTTTGCCTTCGCCTACAACGCGCTTGGCGTACCGCTCGCCGCCGGGTTGCTGTATCCGTTCACCGGATGGACCTTAAGCCCGGCATTTGCGGCGGCGGCGATGTCCCTCAGTTCAGTGTCCGTCGTGCTGAACGCCCTGCGGCTTTCCAGGGCGGTGTCGTGACGAACCGGTCCGCGCGAATTGCGCGCGCCGCCCTGTCGCTGATCGCGGCGGCGGCCAGTGTGGGAGCGGTGCAGGTCCAGGCGTCGACGGGAGACCCCAGCTTCCCGGAGGGGATGCCCGCTATGTCTGGCGCGTTCGGCAGCTACCCCATGACGCGTGAAGCCTCGGGGACGTCGTGGCAGCCGGACACTTCAGTGCACGCCGGGCGCCACGTCGCGTCCGGCCAGTGGATGTTCATGGGACACGCTGTCCTGAATGGAGTCTATGACTGGCAGGGCAGTGCGCGGGGTGGTGAAAAATCATTCCTGTCCGGCATGCTGATGGGCGTGGCCCGACGGAGCATCGCTGGCGGTGATGCGCTGCAGCTGCGCGCGATGCTGAGTCCGGATCCTCTCATGGGCAAGAGCGGCTATCCCGTGCTGCTCGCCACCGGGGAGACGGCAGACGGGAGCACACCGCTCCTGGACCGGCAGCACCCGCATGACCTGTTCATGGAATTGTCGGTGAGCTACGCGCACCCGCTGGGCCCGTCGGACAGCGTGTTTGTGTACGCGGGGCTCCCCGGCGAGCCCGCCTTCGGCCCGCCCGCCTTCATGCACCGCCTGTCGATCATGGACAGTCCGGAGCCGCCGATCAGCCATCACTGGCTGGACTCGACGCATATCGCCTTTGGCGTCGCGACGCTGGGCTACGTGCACGATCAATGGAAGCTGGAAGTGTCGAGGTTTCGCGGCCGCGAACCGGACCAGTTCCGCTACAACATCGAGACAGGACCGCTGGACTCCACCGCGACCAGGCTGTCCTGGAACCCGGCGAAGCAGTGGGCGCTGCAGCTGTCATGGGCGGCCCTAACGAGCCCGGAAGAGCTCGAGCCGTTGGTGGACCAGAGGAAATGGTCCGCCAGTGCCATCTACACCCGTCCCTGCGCCGCCCAGGGCTGGTGGTCCACGACCCTGGCCTGGGGCCGGCGCACGAGCGATCATGGTTGGCTCAACGCCGTGGCCCTGGAAAGCGCCGTGAGGCCGGTCCCGGCGTGGACCCTGTTCGTGCGGGGCGAGCGGGTGGATAACGATGAGCTGCTGTGGCAGGGGGGCCTCCCCGGGCCGGCCTACACCGTGGGCAAGGTCTCTGCAGGGGCAGTTCGTGACTTCCGCGTCAGCCAACGGGCCGAGCTGGGGCTGGGGGGGCTCTATGCCCTGAATTTCGTGCCTGGGCCCCTGGTTGCAAGCTACGGCACCGCGGAGCCGAAGGGATTCATGGCCTTTATCCGCCTGAAGATCCAGTAAAAGGGCCGATTTTCCCCGGTGCACCCCGGTCCCGGGCCCGGCTATTGCCGGCGCGGCCGGGAGGAGTACACTCCGGACGTCCCGCGGCCACCAGGCGCCCTAGAGCAGAACAGGCCTGGACCGAAGCCCTCGGCCCCTTTGGCGAGCGGACAGGGGCGGGCGGGAACAGAAGAACTAACAAGACTCCCAAGGAGACACACCGTGACTGTATACAAGATTGTCTACGCCGTTGGCCTGCTGCTGGCGATCGTCGCCGCCTTCGTGACCGTCCCCTATGCGCCCACTTTGCTCGCATTGTGCGGTGCAGTCGCGGCGTTCTCGATCCTCCCTGACCACCATGTCCGCGTGATCGTATCGGCCCTGTTGCTGCATACGGTGGCGGACACTTTCGGTGGCATACCGGCGCTCGGTACCTACCTCTCGATGATCATCGGCAACCTTGGCGTCATGGCCTGCGGCGCTGCCATATTGATCGTCCTGCGCAACATGGTCGCTCGCCTGACTGGCTGACAGAGCGAAAGGCAGGGGATCGGGAGAGGGTGTAAGCGCCCTCTCCCTGATCCTCCGCCGGAGCGACAATCGACTGGCAGCGGCCCGCAGGGTTGAAATGCAGGTGCGCAAAGCACTAGAATCCGCCCCCGGTGGCCGGGACTGGCTTTAGCGGCGGTTCCGTGCAGTCGCAGATGGTGCGGCCAAGAGCTTGATTTGAAAGCCCCACTTGGGGCTTTTTGCTTTTTAGGATGGGCCGCTGGCCCATTTTTTTTGTTTTGGAGGCTTCAGTCAGGTCATGGCGGCGGTGCTGCGCGAGAGGCTGGTCGAACTCGTGGAGCCGCTCCTGGGCAACCTGGGCTATGAACTCGTGGACCTGGAGTTCGCCTCGGGCGGGGGATCCGGAATGCTGCGGATCTTCATCGACAGGGCCGAGGGCGTGGGCATCGAGGACTGCGAGCGCGTGAGCCGCGAGGTGTCCGCACTGCTGGATGTGCGCGACCCGGTCCCGACAGCCTACCGGCTGGAGGTGTCGACGCCGGGGCTGGACCGGGTGCTGCGCACGCAGGCGCATTACGGGCGCTACCTGGGCGCCCGGGTGGCAGTTGAGCTCGCTGCGGCGCGCGAGGGGCGCCGGCGCTACACCGGCAAGCTGGAAGCGGCGGGGCCGGAGGGGATAGAGCTGGACGTGGACGGCACGAGGGTGCCGCTGGGGTATACGGAGATTTTTCGCGCGCGGCTGGTTCCGGAATGGCCGGACAACTCCAGCAAAGGCAGGAGACGATGAACAAGGAAATTCTCATGGTGGTCGACGCCGTCTCGAACGAGAAGGGTGTCGACAAGGAAATCATCTTCGAGGCCCTCGAGGCCGCGCTCGCGGCTGCGGCACGCCGCAAGCACAGCGAGTTGTGGGACGTGCGGGTCGCGATCAACCGCAAGACCGGCGACTACGAGACCTTCAGGAGATGGAAGGTGTTCGCCGATGACTCGCGCGAGATCGAGAATCCGGATGCCGAACTGCGCCT
>JANXYA010000022.1 GCA_025350345.1 Gammaproteobacteria bacterium | reverse complement strand
CACGCTCACCTCGATCACTTCGACATCCCGTCCCTCGCGCAGCTCCCGCGAAGCGCCGACGTGATCTTCCCGAAGGATCACAAGATTGCGTACGCGCTGACGCAGCTCGGCTTCTCGCGCAGGGTCGCGGCCAGACCCTCGAAGGCTGGATCCGTGCCCTGCCGCCGGGCCGGCGCGGCGATGATCCCTGGCTGCAGTACTGGCTGGGGGCGGCGCGCTTTGCCTATGAGATCCGCGAACCTCGCGAGCTGTTCATCGCCGCGTACGAGACGTTTTCCGCCGCCAGCCCGATGGACATGCGCGGGGTGTTCGCCGCCCTCAATGGCGCGCTGGAATCCATACTCTACGACTGCAGCGAGTACCAGCTGCTCGATCCGTGGATCGAGGCCGGCGCGCGCCTGGGCGATCGCCTGGCCGAATGCGATTCCGCCGGCCTGCAGGCGCGACTGATCTCGAACGTGTTCATGGCCATGGCCCTGCGCCAGCCGGAGCATCCGGACATCGCGCTGTGGCGGGACCGGGCCCAGCAGCTCGTGCACCGGCAGAGCGAGCCGAACATCCTGATCTCGGTGTACGCCCTGCTCACCGCGCTGTGCGCCTGGGTGGGGCAGCTCGCCCGCGGGGAGCCGCTCCTGGAGATGATGCGCGCACAGGCCGCACTGCCGGAAGTCACGCCCGTCTCGGCGACCAAGTGCGCGCAGGCCGAGTCGATGTTCTACATGCTGGCGGGCGACCGCGAGCGCTGCATTGCGGCCGCAGAGCGCGGCCAGGACATCGTCGCCCGCAGCGGCGTGCGCCTGTGGAACGACACCTTCCTGATCAACGCGCTCTACGGCGCGCTGGCGGACGCCGACCTGGAAGCCGCCGCACACTATCTGGAGCTGATCGAGGCCCGGCCCACGGCCGAGCGGCGCATGGATCAGTTCCTGCACGCCTATGGCGCGGCCTGGTACGCCGCCCTGCGCGGTGATGCCTTCCTGGCGCACCAGCAGCTGAAGCTGGCGATGCGCGCGGCCACCGCACTGGGCCTGCCGTTTTTCCAGGTGGTCGCCGGCATGTCGCTCAGCCAGGTCCTGTACGACAGCGGCGATGCGCGCGGCGCGCAGGTCGAATACACGCGCGCCCAGGCGACGGCCGCGCGCATCCGCAACCGGCTGCTGGAATTCATGACGCTCATGGTGCGTGCGCGCATCAGCCTGCGCGAGGGCAACGAAGCGGAAGGCCTGGCTTTCCTGCGGACCGCTCTCGCGATCGGCCGCGAGCGCGGATTCATGCACTACCTGTGGTGGCATCCGCAGCACGCGGCGCAGCTGTGCCAGCGCGCGCTGCAGGCCGACATCGAGACGGACTATGTGCGCCGGCTGATCGTGCGGCGCAAGCTGATGCCGGACCCGCCGCCCTACAGCCTGGTCTCCTGGCCGTGGCGCTTTCGCGCGCAGGCGCTGGGTCGATTCGCACTCAGCGCCAAGCTCACCGGTCGCCCCCTGGATCTGCTGCAGGCGCTCATCGCGCTGGGCTCGGAGCATGTCAGGCTCGAGCGACTGGGCGATGCGCTCTGGCCGCACGTCGACAGCGACTACGCCCTGCGATCTCTCAATACGACGCTCCATCGCCTGCGCAAGCTCCTCGGCGACGACACGGCAGTGCTGTTGCAGTCGGGCGAGCTCTCGCTCAGCCGGCACCATTTCTGGCTGGACACCTGGGCCTTCGAACAGTCAGCCGATGCGGCGCTGGCGCTGTGCGCGGCGGGGCAGGGCGCAGCGGGGCTGGGCGCGGAGCAGGCGGAGGAACTGCTGCGCCTGGCTCGCCAGGCATTGGCGCACTACCGCGGCCCGCTGCTCCCCGAGCGGACGGACGACGCCTGGACCATCGCGCCGCGCGAACGCTACCGCGTACGGCTGCAGCGCCTGCTGAGCACGGTCTGCGAGGCGCTCGAGCCGAGCCTGGGTGTCGAGGCCGCGGCGGATTTGTGCCGCCACGCGCTGGAGTGCGAACCGCTGTCCGAGCCGATCTGCCGGCGCCTGATGCAGACCCTGAAGAGTGCGGGGCGCGGTGCCGAGGCCGTCGAGGTCTACCAGCGCAGCCGCGCCCTGATCCGTGCCGAACTCAAGGCCGAGCCCTCGGCCGCGACCCAGGAACTCTATCAGTCGATCCGCACCTGAAAAAAGCGGCGGCGCAGCCTGCTCGCCGCTGCCGCCGCCGAAGCTCACTCAAGGTCGAGCTTTTCCTCCGCCGCTTCGGCCACCAGTCCGTGCCCGGCCCTGGTCGGGTGGATCCCGTCCCAGAACAAGTAGCGTCCCGGATGCGCGCAGATCGCGTTTACCGTGACCCCGAAGCTCAGGCAAGGGGTGCTGACGTTGTTGATGCCTTCGCCGCCGCCACGGGCGATCACCCGCAGCAGCACGGCATTGGCGTCCAGCTTGTGGATGTGAACGCCTGGCAGCGCTCGCAGTCCCGTCAGCGCCTGATCAAGGTAGCCGTTGTAGGCCGCCGAAATCTGGCTTGCCGCACCCTGGGCCACTGGCCCCAGGCTGGTGATGTACGGCGTGACCGCGAAGTCCGGTGCCGGCAGCACCAGGAACTCGCGCGCCCCCGCCGCCCACAGCGCCTGGATGTTATCGGCCGTCGCCGTCACCGCAGCGCCGATGATCGCGCTCGCGTCGCCGCCGCTGAAGGCCGCCGACAGGGCATCGCGCTCATCATTGCCGCCGATCCAGATGACGTACAGCGCCTGTCCGGGATCGGGCAGGCCCTGGCCGATGAACAGGCTGGTCTGCGTGCCCAGGTCGAAGTACGGGAACGATGCAGCCCCGGCGCGCGCG
>JANXYA010000089.1 GCA_025350345.1 Gammaproteobacteria bacterium | reverse complement strand
GATCGGCGCGTGACGGCGATCATCGGGCCCTCGGGCTGCGGCAAGAGCACCTTTCTGCGCTGCTTCAACCGCATGCACGACCTGCAGGCGGGCAATCGCTACGAGGGTGCGATCACGCTGTACCCGGAGAACCTGAACCTTGTTGAACGCGGGATCGATCCGATCGAAGTGCGCATGCGCATTGGCATGGTGTTTCAGAAGCCCAATCCCTTTCCGACCTCAATCACCGAGAACGTGGTCTACGGCCTGAGGCTGCGCGGCATGAAGAATCGCGCCCGGCTCGCCGAGGCGGTCGAGCAGGCGCTCATCGGAGCCGCACTCTGGGATGAGGTCAAGGACCGGCTCAATCAATCGGCGATGGCGCTGTCAGGAGGGCAGATGCAGCGCCTGTGCATCGCGCGCGCTTTGGCGACGAATCCGGAGATGATCCTGTTTGACGAGCCCACATCGGCGCTCGACCCGATTGCGACCGCGAAGATCGAAGAGCTGATCACGACGCTGCGCGAGCAGGTCACGGTGCTGATCGTCACGCACAACATGCAGCAGGCCGCGCGCCTCTCCGACTATACGGCATTCATGTATCTGGGCGAGCTGATCGAGTACGACGAGGCCGCTAAGATATTCACAAATCCCGCCAAGAAAGCAACGGAAGACTACATCACGGGCCGCTACGGGTGAGTACGCAATTGGGCGCTTCGGCGAGTGGTGATCCGGTCGAAGGGCATACGCTCCGGGCGACCGATTATTCGCTGGGCGATCTGCGGCTGCATACCATCGTGCTGGGGAGTCTGGTCATTGATCAGGTGGGCGATGCCATCGGGGCGCTGCTGAATGCCGATCGCGACCTGGCCGCCGAGGTCTTGCGCCGAGAAGTCCGCATCAACGAGCTGAGTGCATGGATCGACCACCAGGTCTTCGAATGCATTGCGCTACGGCAGCTGGTGGCCGTCGACCTGCGGCTCGCGCGGTCCATCACGCGCATCGTCGTGGACCTCGAGCGCGCGGGCGACGAAGCCAAGAAGCTGGCGCGGATTGCCGAACGCGTGGATGCCGTCGAGCATGCCGGGCCGGTCAACACCGTCGCCGCCCGCCTGCGGCATATGGCCGATCTGGTCGTTTCCATGCTGCGCGCCGCCCTGCGGGGCCTGGACGAGGCCAATCTGCATGTTGCCGCGGGCGTCGCGCAACAGGACGCCGATGTGGACAGTGAATTTGCTGCGGCGCTGCGACTGCTGCTCACGCGGGCGATCGAGGGCCGCTCGTCCGGGAGCGCCGTGATCGACACGGTGTTCGCGGCCAAGGCCCTCGAGCGAATCGGCGATCACGCTAAGAACATTGCCGAGCAGGTGCGCTATTACCTGGAGGGTGGTGCGCGCGTGGCTGCGACGGCGCCTTCCGAAGTGTTGTAAGTCAACAACAATTCTCGACAATGTCTTGCACGCTGAGCGGGCGACGCGCGGGGTCCTCAGCTCAGCCCCTGTGCGGCCACGACAGGTGCGTCTTTGCCTCTTGCAAGAGACAAATGGCCTTCCTGTCATGCCATTGTCATGCACCCTGTGTAGTTTGCGCAGCGGTCGGCGGGCCCCTGCCGGCGTGCTGTTGTAGCAACAACGAGACGTATTCCATAGGAGCGATCCATGTCCAAGCAGATCCTTACCGCAGTGGCCCTGGCCGGGTGCGGGCTCATCAATGCCGCGCACGCGGATACCGCCGTGACCGAGAATACGACGGTCGGCGGGCGTGCATTCATTGACCTGACCAGCCTCGATTCCAACACGGCAGGTGTGCAGAACAGCGCCAGTGGTTTCGGACTGGACGTCAAGCGTTTCTACCTCATCCTCGATCACGCGTTTGACCAGACGTGGTCGGCGAACCTGACGACGGACTTCAACTACGTCACCAACGACCCGACCAAAGCCGGCTACACCGGCGAGACGCAGCTGTTCATCAAGAAGGCCTACCTGCAGGCTAAGATCTCGGATGCGTTCTTCGTGCGCGCCGGCTCGGCGGATCTGCCCTGGATTCCCTTCGATGAGGCGACCTATGGCTACCGCTACGTGGAGAATGTGCTGATCGATCGGCTGAAGTTCGGCACCTCGGCGGATTGGGGCGTACACGCCGGTGGCAAGTTCGCCGACGGGATGTTCAGCTATGCGGTGTCCACGATTGAGGGCAACGGCTACAAGAACCCGACGCGTTCCAAGTCGCTGGATGTGGAAGGGCGCGTGAGTTTCACGCCGATCCAGGGGCTGACCGCGGGGCTCGGGTTCTATTCTGGAAAGCTGGGCAAGGACGTTGAGGCGACAGCGACACCGCCGCTCCATACGGCGCAGCGCTTCAACGCGCTGGTAGCCTACGCGACCGATAAGTTCCGGGTCGGCGCCGAGTACTTCACGGCCGACAACTGGACTGCTGTGACGAGCGTCGCTACGGATTCAGCGGACGGTTATTCGGCCTGGGGCTCGGTGAATTTCACGCCCATGGTCGCGGCCTTCGCGCGCTACGACAACGACAAGCCCAACAAGGACACGAACCCCACCAAGAAAGAGGATTATTACAACGCTGGTGTCAGCTGCAAGCCACGCAAGGGCGTGGATCTCGCGGTGGTTTACAAGCACGATGAAGTCAAGACCGGTTCGGTCAAGAACAGCGATTACGATGAGTTCGGGGTCTGGGCGCAAGTGTCCTTCTAAAGGCAAGCTCGCAAGAGTCCGTGAGTGCGCTTCGTATGACAGAGCGCCGGGGCGGCGTCGCCAGGCAAAAATGGCGGCGCCGCTCGGCGCTTTCCTTTATCTTATGGTCACCATGAACACTCCGCGGTCGGCCACCGATGGTGAGCTGTCTCGCCAGCGTGGCGAGGCTCCACCGCTGGCGGTACCCGCGAGCGACGTAGATACCGGAGTGCTGCCCCCCAATCTCGTCAGGTCCAAACTGCGGGTGACGGTGGATGAAACGCGCCGCACGCTGGCGCTGAAGGCACCGATCAAGGCCAGGGTCGAGGCCCTCAATTTCTACTACGGCGATCTGCGTGCGCTTAAGAACCTGAATTTTGAGGTTCGTGAACATCAGGTCACGGCGCTGATCGGTCCCTCGGGCTGCGGCAAGAGCACGCTACTGCGCTGCTTTAACCGTATGCACGACCAGCAGGGCGGCACGCGCTACGAGGGACGGATCATGCTGCAGCCCGACGACATGAATCTGGTGGCGGGCGATGTAGATCCCATCGAAGTGCGCATGCGCATCGGCATGGTATTTCAGAAACCCAATCCCTTTCCGAAGTCGGTGTTCGAGAACGTCGCCTACGGTCTGCGTGTGCGTGGCGTGCATTCCCGAGTCCAGATCACGGACGAAGTGGAGCGGGCGCTCCGCGCTGCGGCACTGTGGGACGAGGTAAAGGATCGCCTGGAAAGTTCCGGTTTGTCCCTCTCCGGTGGCCAGCAGCAGCGCCTGTGCATCGCGCGCGCGCTGGCGACCGAGCCGGAAATCCTGCTTTTCGATGAACCCACCTCGGCCCTCGATCCAATCGCCACAGCGCGCATCGAGGAACTCATAACCGGCCTGCGTGAGCGGGTTACGGTCATCATCGTCACCCACAACATGCAGCAGGCCGCGCGCGTCTCGGATTTTACGGCCTTCATGTACCTGGGCGAGCTGATCGAATTCGACCAGACCGGTACGATATTCACCAATCCGGCCAAGAAGGCGACCGAGGACTACATCACCGGCCGGTACGGCTGAGGCCGCCCACGCGCGACGCGGCACGCTACGCTGTCAATCCTCTTCGGCCTCGATGGCGTCCTGCAGGGCGGCGAGCTGCCTCTCGAGATTCTGGACCCGCTGCACGGCCTGGCGGAGCTGGCGCTCGCTTGCGTGGGGCAGTTCGCGCAACTGGTGGTAGCTGGCCATGGCACCGGCGAGCGCCTCCTGTGCCTGGTCAAAACGCCACTCCAGCCCCTCAACGCTGTGCTGCGCACCGCCCGCCGTAATCGCAATCTGAGTGGTCATTGTCGGTCCCTCCAGCTGTACTGCCCTGAAGAGCACATTGCCCCGCGCGCATGACAGTGTCGCGACGGACCGGTGATGGGTTTTTTGTCAGGCGGCGCGGTTCTGGCGTGCCGCTTCAGTCCATGCGCAGCAGTTCGTTGATGGAAGTCTTGGCGCGCGTCTGCGCATCCACGCGCTTGACGATCACCGCGCAATAGAGCGAATGCGTGCCGTCCTTCGCGGGCATGCTGCCCGAGACCACCACGGAGCCGGGTGGAACCTG
>JANXYA010000366.1 GCA_025350345.1 Gammaproteobacteria bacterium | reverse complement strand
GGAGGCGCGATACCAGGGCTCCTCATCCAGGCGCGTCGCGTGGCAAAGTATTGCCAGCACGCCGAGCGCCACGACACCGCGGCACAATCCAAATACGAAGCCGAGCAGGCGATCCGTGCCGCTGAAGATCGACAGGCGCGTGAAGCGCGAGACGAGCGCACCCACCGCGCCCCCGATCAGCAGCACCGCAATGAAAATGATGGCGCGTGCCGCCCAGGGACGCACCGAATCGCCGCTGAGCGCGCCGCCCAGGTGCGGCTCGAGGAGAGCCGAATACTGCCAGGCCAGCACCACGGCGGCCAGCCAGGTGGCCAGCGAAATCACCTCGCGCAGCAGGCCGCGCAGCAGGCCCGCGATGCTGGAAAAAACCAGCAGGGCGATGATCACGTAATCTGTCCAATTCATGAATGGCTGCCCCATGCGGTCCGAAGCGTCCAGCCTCGACATTCTACCCTATCGGCGCATGGTGGCCCCGCCGCAGGTCTCAGGGCAGCGTATTAACGATCGGTTTGAGGCCTTTTTGCTGCATTTGCTGGCGCAACGCCATGGCGCTGGCGCGCTCCGGAAACGGCGCGCTGCGCACGCGATAAAGGCCCCGATCGTCCGGGCCGGCGACCTGCACGGCAAATCCCTTCGCCTTCATCTGCTTGACCATGCGCTCGGCAAAATCGCGGCGCGCATAACTGCCCACCTGCACAGTCCAGCCTGAATGCGCCGTGGCGTGCGCCGGCGCAGGCGCGGGCTTCGCGACAACGGGCGGCGGCAAGGCCGCCGGCTTGGACAGCGCCGCTGTCGGTGCGGGCTGCGTGGGTGTCATCGCCGGCGATGCGGCAATCGCGGGCGCCGGAACCGATGCCGCAGGCGCCGCCGCCGCGGGCGCTCCCGTCGCCGGAGCCGAGCCCGCGATCACGGGAGTACTGGCGCTCAACGGCGCGCCGGCCGGAAGCGGCTGCGCGACACCGTTGTCACGCAAGTCGATGGTGTAGGAGCGCACCGGCGGCCCCTCGAACGCCGTGCTCGCGGGCTGCGGGGCGCTCGCCGGGCGGCCGCGAAACATCTCCGGCACCAGCAATACGACGATCACCACGAGCAGTGCTGCGCCGGTGAGCCGCTCCTTGAGATGTGTCTGCAAGAGTGCGTTACCCCAAGGAAAGTTGAGCGCTCAGTATAGCCCACGCCATTGCAGCGCTGGTCCTACGGTGTGGAAGGACCCGCACACCAGCACTCGATCCCCAGGCCGCGCCCGTTGCGTCGCCCGCTCGCAGGCCGATTCCACTTCGTGGCAGATGTCGACCTGGCCACGCACCGTTCCCATGCGCTCGGCCAGCGGCTCGGAATCAAGCGCACGGGGACCCTGCGGCGTACACAACAGCCAGTGATCGACCAACGCATCGAGCTGCGCGGCCACCGCGGCGACGTCCTTGTCGGCCAGCATGCCGAACACCGCCAGCGTGCGGCCCCGCGAGCCGAAGGCGCGCAGTTCATGGGCGAGCACAACGGCAGCCGGTTCGTTGTGCGCGACATCGAACACCCACTCGACGCTCCCGGCCACCCGCTGCAGCCGGCCGGGCAAGCGCACGCGGCGCAGCGCGAGCGCGACCTTGCCGGCCTGAAGGGGCGCGGACGCCGGCAGCGAGCGCAGCGCGGCGAGCGCGGTGGCGGCATTGCGATACTGGATCTCACCGGCCAATGCCGGAGCGGGGAGATTTGTCAGCTCGGCGCCGGCCTGACTGAAGTCCCAGCGCCCATCCGAGTGCACCCGCCAGCTGAACTCACGTCCCGCCGCCGCCACCCGGCACTCGAGTGCCGCCAGAACCGCTGTGACGCTCGCGGGCATCGCGGTGGTGCCCAGGATCGCGGGCTGGCCGCGCCGGAAGATGCCGGCCTTTTCCGCACCGATCGCCTCGAGCGTGTCGCCAAGCCAGTCACGGTGATCGAAGCCGACCGAACACAGGACCGCGACGTCCGCATCCACCACGTTGGTGGCATCGAGCCTCCCGCCCAGGCCCACCTCGAGGATGGTGAGCCCGACTTCGGCGGCGCGAAACACCGCCAGTGCCGCCAGCGTGTTGAATTCGAAATAGGTCAGGGAAATCCCGCCGCGTGCAGCTTCGATGCGCTCGAAGGCCGCGACCAGCTGCGCCTCCTCCACTTCCACGCCATCGACGCTGATGCGCTCCTGGTAGCGCAGCAGGTGCGGGGAAGTGAACAGTCCGACGCGCGTGCCGTGCGCCTGGCCCATGGCCGCCAGGAGCGTCGCGGTCGAACCCTTGCCATTGGTGCCGCCGATGATGGCCGTGCGGCCCGGCACCGGCAGCAGCCCGAGCCGCTCGGCCACCGCGCGCACGCGCTCGAGGCCCAGGTCAATGCTGCTCGGATGGAGCTGCTGCTGGTAGACCAGCCAATCGGCCAGCGTTCGTGCTGCGGGCATCAATCAGGACTGGAGTGCGGGTCGCTTCATCAACATCTGCAACAGCGCCGCCAGGCGATCGCGCATCTCGCGACGATCGATGATCAGATCGAGCGCGCCGTGCTCGAGCAGGAACTCGCTGCGCTGGAAACCCTCGGGCAGAGTCTCGCGCACGGTCTGCTGGATGACGCGCGGACCGGCAAAGCCGATCAGGGCGCGCGGCTCGGCGACGTTCAGGTCGCCCAGCATGGCGAGGCTCGCGGAAACGCCGCCGGTGGTCGGATCGGTCATGACCGAGATGTAGGGCAATGCGGCGCGCGCCAGGCGGGCGAGCGCCGCGCTGGTCTTGGCCATCTGCATCAGCGACAGGAGCGCTTCCTGCATGCGCGCCCCGCCGGTCGCCGAAAAGCACACCAGGGGGCAGCGCTGCGCCACGCAATGATCGACCGCGCGGCGAAAGCGCTCCCCGACCACCGAGCCCATCGAGCCGCCGAGAAACTGGAACTCGAAGGCGCAGGCCACCAGCTCCTCCCCGTGCAGGCGGCCGGCCAGCGCGATCAGCGCGTCGCGCTCGGCGGTCGCCTTCTGGGCCTGTGCCAGCCGGTCCTTGTAGCGCTTGCTGTCGCGGAAGCGCAGCGGGTCCTCGGGCTGCACCAGCGCGCCGATCTCGAGCTTCGGACCCGGATCCAGCAGCGCCTGCAATCGGGCGCGGGCGCCGATGCGCATGTGGTGCGAGCACTTGGGACAGACGTTAAGGTTGCGCTCGAGCTCCGCCCGGTACAGGACCGCATCGCAGGCCGGGCACTTGATCCACAGCCCCTCGGGGACCGAACGCGAGCGCCGTTCGGTCTTGATGCGCGAGGGCACGATTTTCTCGAACCACGACAAGGATTCAGCCTTCGGTGACTTCGGCCAGCCCGATCATAGCGGAATCGTCCGGCAGGCCGAACTGGGGCGGGTATTCGACCCGCCAGAGGTACAGGCCCTGGGCCGGAGCGGTCGCTTCCCCGCTGCTGCGCTGCCGGGATTCGAGCTGCTCGCGCGCCCGCCCGGGCGCTGCGTCCCCCAGCCCGATCGCCACCAGGGTGCCGACGATGTTGCGCACCATGTGGTGCAGGAAGGCGTTCGCGCTGATGTCGACCGTCACCCAGTCCTCGCGCCGCCGCACGGTCAGGGACTCGACCCGCCGGACGGGCGTGCGGGCCTGGCATTCGGCGGCGCGAAAGGCGCTGAAGTCATGCTCGCCCACGAGCGTGTCCGCCGCGCCCTGCATGCGCGCCTCGTCCAGCGGCCGGTGCACGCACCAGGCCCGGCCGGCCGCCAGCGCAGAGCGCGCCGGGCGGTTGAGCAGCAGGTAGCGGTAGGAGCGGCGCAGGGCCGCGTAGCGCGCATGGAAATCCTCGCTCACCGGCTGCACCCAGCGCAGGCTGACCGCAGAGGGCAAGGCAGCGTTGGTGCCCAGCAGCCAGCCGTGGGCGCTGCGCTGCGCGGTGGTGTCGAAGTGAGCGACCTGGGCGCGGGCGTGTACCCCGGCGTCGGTGCGCCCCGCGCAGCTGAGCACGATGGGCGCCGCCGCGACCTGGCCGAGGGCGCCCTGCAGTATCGCCTGGACCGAAATGGCATGGGGCTGAATCTGCCAGCCGTGAAAGGCGGCGCCGTCGTACTCGATGCCGACGGCAATGCGTCCCATCCGGGCCTCAGCCCGGGAGTGAATCGATGAGGCGACGCGCCTCGGTTTTCTGCGAGGCCGATCCCTCGCCCAGGACCTCTTCCAGAATGCTGCGAGCGCCTTCCGGATCGCCCATGTCCATGTAGGCGCGGGCCAGGTCCAGCTTTGTGCCCACCTCGCTCATGGTCGCAGGCTCCATCGTATCGCTGATGGGCGTATCGCCCGGCAGGCGCTGCGTCTGGGCGAATTGGCCGGTCTCATGGGCCGTCTGGCTGCCGACATCCAGGTCGATCGGGCCCGCCGACTTGCCGGTGATGGCCAGGCTATCCAGGTTCAGGTCGACTTTACCGCCCCCCTTCTTCCGGAGCGCGGCAATCCTGCCCGTGAAATCGAGGTTGGTGTCCGGCGGCGGCATGATGGCGGTGACCAGTTCGGTCGGCGCGTGCGCCGCGAGCTGCGTCTCGGCCGTCGCCGAAAAATCCTTGTCGGTAAAGAGCCAGGTGCCGCTCTCGCTGCTCCCGCCGCCCACGGCCGGCACTTCCGTCGTGTCGCGTGTCGCAGCATCGGAGCCGGCCAGCAGCTGCCGGGTCTCGGCATCCATCGAGCTCAGCACGGTGGGGGCTGAGTCTGCCCCCGCATCGGCGGCCTCATGCGGGCCGGTATCGCCCGCGGACAGGTCGAGGCCCAGATCATCCAGCGCCAGCTCCGCGGTCTGCTCCGCGCCCAGCGTCATGAATCGCCCGGTGGGCTCCAGCTTGTGGCGGATCGTCGGGTTATCCACGCCGCCGTGCTGCGGATTCTCCACGGTGGGAGAATCGGAGGCGGGATCGCGCAATTCCATCGTGACGGTCTGCGAGATCGGCATTTCGCGGGTGGATCCCGTGGCATCCGATCCGCGGGCCGGATCATCGAGCACGAAATCGACTCCCGTGTCGCCGATCCCACGCGACTCAGTGGTCGAGTCGGTGCCGCTCAGCGCCGCACCGAGGTCAAGATCCACCACGTCGGCGGACTGCCCGGCGGCCATCGAAGGCTCGCCCAGCAGGTCAAAATCGACTCTATTCTGGCCGCCCTCGAGATTCAGGTCGACGCCGCCGCTGGCCGCGCCCGGGAGCGCGCCGCCGCTGGCGAACAGCACATCATCGGGGGCGATCTGCCGCCCCATGATGACGATTTTTTCCCACTCACCGCTCTGCGCCTGATCGCGGCTGCCCGCCAGCTCCCGCGCCAGCTGCAGGAACTGGTCACGATTGCCCCAGACAAAGAAGACCTCGAGCAGCTTGACCTTCAGGTCGCGTCGCTCCGGCTCGCGGGATATGGCGATGCGCACCAGGTCGGCCGCCTGGTCGTACAGGCCATAGGCCATGTGGAAGTCGGCTTCCGCCAGCGGATCGCCCTGGTCGAGCGCCACCGCCGTATCGCCCGACACCGTGTCTTCCACGGCGACCGGAGGGGCGGCGTGCATCGCGGCCAGTTCCTGCTCGCCGATGCGGGGCGCCTGATGGACGCCCGACTCCTCGACGACGAAGGAGGGTTCGTCGCGAGTGTGGAGCGCACGAATGGGCTGCGTCTCGGCCTGTCTTGACGTCCGCGCCGGCATATCCATGGGTGGATTGGCCAGGTGCTCGAGCGTGCGCTCGAATTCCTGCGACTGGCGCGAGCGCATCGCCCGCCAGCCATACAGCGCGGCCAACAGCACGGCCAGGACACCCAGCGGCACATACCAGTTGTCCAGCAGCCAATCGAAAATGGAGCCTGCTGCGGGTGTCGCCGGCTGCGGCAGCTTGGTCACAGCGTGCGGCGTCGGCGCAGCCGCCGGCGCTGTCGCCGCGGGTTGCTCGGGAGCCGCCTCTGGCGCAGCTGCCGGAGCGGTGCTCGCCGCCGGGGGCGGTGTCGTGGCTGGCGCGGCGGCGGGGGCCGCCTTGCCGCGATCGATCTGCGCCTGCAGGCGCGCGAGCTCGGCGTTCTTCAGGTCGAGCAGGCGCTGCGATTCACTCAGCTGTGCCTGCAGTGTCGTGACCTTCTGCTGGAGCGCCGCCGTTTCACCGGCCGAAGCCTTGCCCGCAGCCCCGCTGCCGGGCTCCGCGGGGGCGACCAGGTGCAGCTGGGCGCCGCCGCCATGGGCGCCGGCCCACCCGTGATACTGCGATTGGACCTCCGCAGTGGCCTCCGCAGGGCCTACCGCCGCCACGGCGGTCGGATCGGGAATCTGCAGCTGCGCGCCGGCGTGCAGTTCATTCATGTTGCCGCTGAAGGCCTGCGGGTTCGCCTTGTAGAGCGCCACCAGCGCCCTTTCGCGCTGGTTATTCGGAAAATTGTGGGCAGCAATGGCGGAGAGGGTATCGCCACGCTGCACGCGGTAAGTCCCGCCCGACTGGCTCGCCGCAGGCACAGGCCCAGGCGCGGGCGCTGGAGCCGAGACCGGCGCTGCCACTGTCGCGGCAGGCGCCGCAGCCGCCGGCATCACGCCACCGGCACGTTCCTGCGGAGCAGTGGTGGGCGCGGCCACGGCCGCCGCGGCACCGCCGTTGGCGCCGGTGAAGGTGGGCGGATCGAGCAGCACTGTGTATTCGCGGACCAGACGCCCACGCGCCCAGCCCGCCTCGATCAGCAGGGTGGCAAAGGGCTCGGTGACCACGTCCGTGGAACGGACACGCAGCACGTCGCGCCCATCCGCGCCCTTGGCAGGAACCAGAGTCAGGGTATTCAGATAGGCCGGATAGTCCAGTCCGTAGCGCGTGAAGCTCTCGCGGCTCGCCAGCGTCACCTTCAGGCCCGCCAGCTCCTCGGCGGTCGCGGTGACATCGATTTCGGCGTCGAGGGGCGCATTCAGGGCGGATTTGAGGTGGATGTCCCCCAGGCCCAGCGCCATTGCCGCAGCGGGTAGCAGGCCCGCCAGCACCATCATGCGCATGACATAACGCAACGGCATCAAATCTCCAAGTGGGCCATAGAGGCCTTACTCTTTTAGAAAACAGCGGGTTGCGCCGTTTTCCTTGGTCAGGTGGCTACTTGGCCGGCAATATAACTTATAAATACTCCCGGACCAAAATCTCCGCGATCTGGATGGCGTTGGTGGCTCCGCCCTTGCGAACGTTGTCACCCACGATCCACAGGTTGAGTCCACGCTCATGGGACATATCCTCGCGAATGCGCCCTACATAAACCGTGTCGTGGTTCGCTGCTTCGGTAACTGCGGTCGGATAACCCCCCGGTTTCCGCTCATCCATCACACGAACTCCAGGCGCCTTGGCCAGCAGCGCGCGCGCCTCGGCGGCGCTGATGCGCCGCCGGGTCTCGATATGCACGGCCTCCGAGTGCCCATAGAACACCGGCACGCGCACCGCCGTGGCATTCACGCCGATGGTCTCGTCGCCGAGGATCTTGCGCGTTTCCCACAGCATCTTCATCTCTTCCTTGGTGTAGCCGTTGTCCATGAACTTGTCGATCTGCGGCACACAGTTGAACGCGATCTGCGGCATGGCGCCGTGCGCCTCGAGCGGCTGGCCATTGAGGAGCCGCGCGGTCTGGTCGGCCAGTTCCGCCACGGCCTTGCGCCCGGCGCCGGACACCGACTGGTAGGTCGCGACATTGATGCGCTCGATCCCGACGGCGTCATGAATCGGCTTCAGCGCCACCAGCATCTGGATCGTCGAGCAGTTGGGGTTGGCGATGATGTGCCGATTCCTGTACTGCGCGATCGCCTGCGGGTTGACCTCGGGCACGACGAGGGGAATATCGGCCTCATAGCGAAACTGCGCCGTGTTGTCGATCACGACACAACCGGCCGCCGCGGCCTTGGGCGCATAGACTTCCGAGACCGCGCCACCGGCGGAAAAGAATCCGATATGTGCGCGCGAAAAATCAAATCCTGCCGCATCGAGCACCGGGACTGCGCGGCCCCTGCAGGTCACCGTCTTACCCGCTGAGCGGTCGCTCGCGAGCGGGAACAATTCCTGCACCGGGAATTTCCGCTCCTCCAGCAGCGTGAGCAGCATCTCCCCGACCACTCCGGTGGCGCCCAGCACCGCGACATTCCAACTCCTGCTCATCGGCGCCGCTCGATGTCGGGTGTAATCGGGCGCACGTCCGCGTTCTGTGCGCGGTGCCTCAGGTAATGATCCATGAGCACGATCGCGAGCATCGCCTCGGCAATCGGCGTGGCCCGCAGGCCGACGCAGGGGTCGTGACGCCCCGTGGTGATCACCTCGACGGCCTTGCCGTCACGATCGATGGTGCGCCCCGGCACCTGGATGCTGGAGGTGGGCTTGAAGGAGACCTGCACGATGAGCCTCTGGCCCGTGGAAATGCCGCCCAGTATTCCGCCGGCGTTGTTGCTGGCGAACCCCTCCGGTGTCAGCTCGTCCCGATGCTCGCTCCCGCGCTGCGCCACCGCGCCAACGCCCGCGCCAATTTCCACCGCCTTGACCGCGTTGATGCCCATCATCGCGTGGGCGATGTCGGCATCGAGCCGGTCGAACACCGGCTCACCCAGTCCCGGCGGCAACCCCTCCGCGCAGACCGTGACGCGCGCGCCGACGGAATCGCCCGCGCTGCGCAGCTCCCACAAAAGCTTCTCGAGCTCGGGAATGCGCGCCGGGTCGGGACAGAAGAAGGGATTCTCGTAGGCGGCGGCGGGCTGCAGGGCCTCGATCTGGAGCGCGCCGATCTGGCTGACATAGCCGTAGATACGCACCCGCGCGCGCTCGGCGAGGTACTTGCGCGCGATGGCGCCGGCCGCCACGCGCATGACGGTCTCGCGCGCCGAGGAGCGGCCACCACCGCGATGATCGCGGTGCCCGTACTTGTGCGCGTAGGTGTAGTCGGCGTGCCCGGGGCGGAAGCGATCGGCCAGCTTGTCGTAATCGCGCGAGCGTGCGTCGGTGTTTTCGATGAGGACACCGATCGGCGTGCCGGTGGTGCGGCCCTCGAACACGCCGGAGAGGATGCGCACGGCATCGCCCTCGCGGCGCTGGCTGACGAAATGCGAGGTGCCGGTGCGCCGCCGATCAACATCGCGCTGCAGGTCAGACTCGCTCAATTCCAGGCCTGGCGGACAGCCATCGACGATGCAGCCCAGCGCGGGCCCGTGGCTTTCGCCAAAGGTCGTCACCGTGAACACCCTGCCGATGGAATTGCCCGACATCAGGCTTGCTGCCCTTCACTCAACTGCTCGCGGGTGAGCAGGAACACCCCGCCACCTCCGCGCGCGAACTCCAGCCAGGTGAACGGCAGGCGAGGAAAACTGCGCCTGACGCGCCGCTCTGCATCGCCCACTTCGACGACCAGCAGGCCCGATGGGCGCAGGAACCGCGCCGCCTGGCGCAGGATCACGCGCACCGATGCCAGGCCGTCGCTTCCCGCCGCGAGCGCGCCGACCGGTTCGTGGCGGTATTCAGGCGGCAACGCGGCCATTTCTCGCTGTCCGACATAGGGTGGATTGCTGACGATAATATCGTATGACTCGCCGCCCAGGGCGCCGAAATGATCCGATTGCAGCGCCCGCACGCGCCCGCCCAACCGGTGGCGCCGGATATTTCGCCGCGCCACCTCGAGGGCGTCGGCCGAGATATCCAGGGCATCGACGCGCGCGCGGGGAAAAACCCGGGCACAGGCGATCGCGATGCAGCCCGAGCCCGTACCCATATCGAGGACCCGCCGGACGCGCCCCGCTTCGATCCAGGGGGCAAACCCAAGCTCGATGAGCTCGGCCAGGGGCGAGCGGGGGATCAGCACGCGCTCATCGACGTACAGCTCCAGGCCAGCGAACCAGCAACGGTGCGTGAGGTAGACGACCGGCACTCGCTCCCTGATGCGCCGCTCCACCAGCGATGCGACGGCGGCCTGCTGCCTGGCGCTCACGGCGCGGCGCAGTACGGGGGCGGCCGGCAGCTGCGGCAGGCGCAGCGCATGCCAGATGAGCGCCGCGGCATCGTCCAGCGCGCGCTCGGTGCCGTGGCCGTAGTGAAGTTTGGCGCGCTGCAGGCGGCGCGTGACCCGCTGGAGGAGCCGTGCCACCGTGGGCGCCGCCGCCCGGGCCGCGCGCGCGGTATGTGATAATCGCTGCATGAATCTGCGGCGCTCGCTTCCTGTGCTGCTGCTCACTGGGCTCGCCGGCGCGCTCGCCGCAGTCCTCGTGGCACACATGCTGGCACAAAAGAGCGTCACGCTGCAGGGTGGCACCTGGCTCCCCGAGCCGCGCGCGCTGGCACGCTTCCAGTTGACGGACCTGCAGGGCCGCTCGTTTGACAACCACTCGCTCCTCGGCCATGCGAGCCTGGTGTTCTTCGGCTACAGCAACTGCCCCGATGTGTGCCCCACGACGCTGGCGACAATCCAGACGGCGCTGCGCCAATCACCGATCGCCAATCTCCAGGTGCTGTTCGTGACCCTCGATCCCGAACGCGACACGCCGGGCGCACTCAGCCAGTACCTGCGTGCCTTGGGCAGCACGGCGGTGGGCCTGTACGGGAGCGCTGCAGCGCTGGCGCCGCTGGAGCGGAGCCTCGGCGCGCTGGCCGAGCGGCGGGAGGCACTCCCCGGCAGCTACCGCTTTGATCACACCGCCACGCTGTATCTGCTCGACGGCCAGGGGCGCATGGCCGCCGTGTTCTCACCGCCGCTCAGCGCCAGTGCCTTGAGCGCCGATCTGCACACCCTGGCCGGGGCCTCGATCCTGTGAGCGGGGGCGCGAGAGTCGGGGAACGGCTGTTCGTGACGCTGCAGCAGCTGCTGCCCCAGCACACGCTGTCGCGCCTGATCGGGGCTATTGCGCGCGCACACTGGCTCCGCCGGCCGCTGATCGCACTGTTCATGCGCGCCTACCGTCCCGACCTCAGCGACGCGGCGGAGCCCGATCCACATGCCTATCCGAGCTTCAACGCCTTTTTTACCCGCGCCCTGCGCGTTGGAGCGCGAGCTGCGGCAATGGCGGAGCGCGCCGTCGTCAGCCCGGTGGACGGCACGATCAGCGCCCTGGGGAGCATCAGCGCGGGGCGCCTCCTGCAGGCCAAGGGCCATGACTATGCCCTCTCTTCGCTGCTCGCCGGCGACGGCGCGCTGGCGGCGCACTTGCACGCAGGGTGGTTCATGACCATCTACCTCGCGCCCTTCAACTATCACCGCATCCACATGGCGCTCGGCGGGCGCCTCTTGGCGGCCCGCTACGTGCCCGGGCGCCTGTTCAGCGTCAATGACACCACGGCGCGCCTGGTTCCCAACCTGTTTGCCCGCAACGAGCGGGTGGTCCTTGAATTCGAGGGCGCGTGCGGGCGCTATGCGCTGGTGATGGTCGGCGCCCTGTTCGTGGGCAGCATGAGCACCGTCTGGCACGGCGATATCGCACCCCGGGCAAGCCGCGGCCCGTGCCCTCTCCCCCTGCCAGAGTCCGGCCCCGCGCTCCAGCTCCCCCGCGGCGCGCAGCTCGGCCGCTTCAACATGGGATCAACCGTCATCCTGCTGCTGCCGGAGACAGCGGGCGGCTGGGAGAGCGGCTTGTCCACTGGCAGTGTGCTGCGCGTCGGTGAGAGGATCGGTGCCCTGCCAACCGCATCATTGGCATGAAACCGCCCTCCCCCGACTGGCGCCCGCTCGCCTCGCGCGCCACCCTTGAGCACCGCGCGGCGCTCCTCGCCGCGGCGCGCGAATTCCTGGCGAGCCGCGGTGTCCTCGAAGTGGACACCCCACAGGTGGTGAACTGCACCGTCACCGACCCGCAGCTGCACGCGGCGGAAGTTCGCTGGCCGGCCGCTGATACGCGGGCGCGCTTCCTGCACACCTCGCCCGAATACGCCATGAAGCGGCTCCTGGCTGCCGGCAGTGGCGACATCTACCAGTTGTGCCACGTCTTCCGAGGATGCGAGCAGGGTGCGCTGCACAGCGCCGAGTTCATGCTGCTGGAGTGGTACCGGCTCGGGTGGTCGTCCGCGGCGCTGATGGACGAGGTCGATGGCCTGCTGCGCGCACTCCTCGGTGTGGCCGCGCTCGGCGCGACGCGCGTGGTGAGCTACGAGCAGGCCTTCCTGGAGGCCCTCGCCCTGAACCCGCTCACCGATCCGGACGGCGCGATCGCGGATTGCGCCTGCGCGCAGGGACTCGATGAGCGGCTCGTGCGCCGCTGCAGCCGTGATGAGCTGCTCGATCTGCTGATGGGTACTCAGATCGGCCCGCGCTTAGGCAACGAAGGCCCCGTGTTCGTGCACCGGTATCCGGCCAGCCAGGCAGCCCTCGCGCGCCTGGACCCGGCCGATGCACGCGTGGCGCTGCGCTTCGAGCTGTACCTGCGCGGGATCGAGCTGGCCAACGGCTTTGAGGAACTCACCGACGCGAGCGAACAGCGCGCGCGCTTCATGGAGGATCAGCGCAGCCGGGCGGCGCGCGGACTTGCCGTGCCGGCGATCGATGAGGCGCTGCTCGCGGCGCTCAGTGCAGGCCTGCCGGCGTGCGCCGGGGTGGCGCTCGGCATGGATCGGCTCGTGATGCTTGCCAGGGGCGCCCGGCGCATCGAAGAGGTGCTCGCCTTCAGCAGTGAGAGGGCGTAGGCAACTCAGCCCTTGGCGCGCGAAATGTACTCGCCGGTGCGGGTGTCGACGCGGATGATCTCACCCTCATTGAGAAACAGCGGCACCCGGACCACCGCTCCGGTCTCGAGCTTGGCCGATTTCTGGCCACCGGTAGCGGTATCGCCGCGCAGCCCCGGATCGGTCTCGACGATCTTCAGTTCGACGTGGGCCGGCGGTGTCACCACCAGGGGCACGTTGTTCCACAGCGTCACCGTGCAGCTCACGCCGTCCTTCAGCCACACCGCGCCCTCGCCCACCACCGCCCGATCGGCCGAATACTGCTCGAAGTTGTCCGGGATCATGAAGTGCCAGAAGGTGCCATCGTTATACAGGTACTGCATCTCGGCATCCGTCACGTCGGCCGCTTCGAGCGACTCGCCGGAGCGGAAGGTGCGCTCGATGGTGCGGCCGTTCTTGAGATTGCGCACCTTGATGCGATTGAAGGCCTGCCCCTTGCCGGGTTTCACGAATTCGTTGTCGACGATGGCGTAGGGGTCCCCGTCGAGGATGACCTTCATCCCGGAGCGGATCTCGCTGGTGGTATAGCTCGACATGGCTGCGCTCGCCCACCGGCCCTGTCATCGGGCCGTTCTGAAAGGGCGCGTATGATAACGGCATCACCTTCCGCCTGCCAGGGAAGCTCCGCCGGGATCCCTTCAGCCGTGGCGGTGAGGGCAAACCGCGCTCTGGCGCACGGTGCGGCACGGTCATAATGCTAGAATTTTACCAGGCAGGTCGTCAGCTGCTGGCTTAAGGAGACCGAGGAGCAGGATTTGGACGATTCCGTGGCGGTTCCGGTGCTGGTGCACAGCGTTTCCCGCGATCTGGTGGAAAAGCTCAACAGCCTGTTGCGCAACGCCGGCCTCGCCGCGCATTGCACCTGGATACCCGCGGTCCAGGACATCGCCGACGCGCTCGAACAGCTCAACCCCGAGTTGCTGGTCTGCATCGAGCCCACGGCCAAGGACCTGAAGGATACGGCCGCCGTGCGCGACCAGTTCGCCTCCACCTTGCCCCTGATCGTGGTGCGCGAGCAGCTCTCGGCCACCGCCGCCGGCGAGGACATGGCGAGCGGCGCGCGCGACACAGTGGGCCTCGGGAGCGTCGCCCACCTGACGGCAGTCATCCGCCGCGAGCTGCGGGCCTTCCGCATGGAGCGCACCCTCACCACGACGCTCCGCAGCGCCCAGGACTATCGCCAGAAACTCGAGACCGTGCTGCGCCGCTCGAACGATGCCATCGCGCAGGTGCAGGAAGGCATCGTCGTACAGGTGAATGACTCCTGGCTGGAGCTGTTCGGCTACGCCGATTCCAGCGCCCTGGTGGGCCAGCCTGTCATGGACCTGTTCACGGCCGATTCCCAGGCGCCACTGAAGGGCGCGCTGGCGGCCTGCCTGCTCGGCCGGTGGAGCGACCACCTGCTCAAGGTGGGCGCACTGCTGGGCGACGGCTCGGTCGTGCCGCTCGAACTGGTGCTCGACGCCAGCGAATACGACGGCGATCCCTGCGTGCAGCTGATCGTGCCCGTCCACAAGCGTGACGACCGGCAACTCGCCAGCGAACTGGCAGATGCGGTCTGCCGTGATGCGACCACCGGCCTGTGGATGCGCCGGCACCTGCTGCGCCTGTGCGGGGAACGGCTCGCCAAACCTCCCGTGGGTGGGCTGCGCTGCTTCGCGCTGGTACGCATCGACAATTTCGATGCGCTGGCCCACGACCTCGGTACCACGGCCATCGAGGAGATGCTGGCCCTGTATCCGGCGCTGATCCGCGCCATGCTGGGCCCGAATGACCTGGCCGGTCATTTCGGGGCGGCGAGCCTGCTGCTGCTGCTGGAGCGGGGCAATGCCCGCGACACGGAAGCCTGGAGCGAAAGCCTCGTGGAACGCGTCGGCAAGCACGCCTTCCAGGTCGGGGAGCGCCAGTTCAAGATCACCTGCTCGGTGGGCCTCGCCCTGGTGGCGA
>JANXYA010000327.1 GCA_025350345.1 Gammaproteobacteria bacterium | reverse complement strand
AGCTCGCTCACCGATGCGGCTGAGCGCTTTCCGGCTGCCGTGCACGTCGCGCTCGAGCAGGCCATCGAGGAGGCGCGGGAGTACCGCCGCGAAGCCTCCTCGCGCATCGTCGTGCCCGACGTGGCGGGCGGGGCGCTGCCGGGCGGCGGCAAGATCAAGCTCTAGCGGGGAGTGTGCGCCCGGGCTCGCGCGCGCCTCGCCGTGCAGGATGATCCCAAGCTCGCTGTCGGAGGCGTCGGCGGCCGCAGCGGCAGGCGCTGCTGCAGCTGCAGTATTAGACGCCCTGATTGGCCCGAACCTGCCGTTTCAGCACACCTCGACAACTGCGCCCGACGCAGGTCCGGATGCCACGGTGACGCGCTCGTACGCCAGCGCGGACGATGCGGCGCGCGAGAATGCGTTCTCGCGCATGCTGGTCGGAATCCATTTCCGCCGCGCCTGCACCGTGGGGCTGCAGATGGGTCGCGATATCGCCCGATACGACCTGGAGAACGCGCCTTTCCTGCATGACTGAGGCGGATGGCGCGATGCCGCTCAGGTGGGGCTCAGGCCCCGGGGTGGGGAACGCATCGGTCCGGGGGTCCCGAGCGAGATCGGGACCCCTGGACCAGTTTGATTCCGCTCCCGGGAACTGGGTAGAGTGACCGCGCCTTGGCCGTCCAGGAGAAAGGCGATGAGTCTCTACGACATACCCGTGCGCACGCTCGAAGGAAAGGAGCAGACCCTCGCCGCCTACCAGGGCAAGGTGCTCCTCATCGTGAACGTGGCGAGTGAGTGCGGCTACACGCCGCAGTACCAGGGCCTGCAGGCGCTGTACGAAAAATACCGCGGCCAGGGCCTGGAAGTGCTGGGATTCCCGTGCAACCAGTTCGGACAGCAGGAGCCGGGTGCAGCGGCAGATATCCGCGCCTTCTGCGACACCACCTTCCGGGTGAGTTTTCCGCTGTTCGAGAAGATCGAGGTCAACGGACCTGCGGCGCACCCGCTCTATCAGTATCTCAAGCACGAGAAGCCGGGCGTGCTGGGCACGGAGAAGATCAAGTGGAACTTCACCAAGTTCCTGGTGGACCGGAGCGGTGCGGTGGTGAAGCGCTACGCGCCCGCTGACGAGCCCGCATCGTTCGACGCCGCGGTGGCGGCCCTGCTCGCGCCGGGTGCCCGCTAGCCCGAGGCGCTCGCCCGCGCCTTCAGACCTTCATGCCCAGATCGCGCGCCACGGCGGCGTGCACCACGCGTCCCTCGAGCACGTTCAGCCCGGCCTTGAGCCCGGCATCCTCGGCCAGCGCCTGCTTCCAGCCCTTACCGGCGAGCGCCTTCACGTAGGGGAGTGTGGCGTTGTTGAGTGCCTGGGCCGAGCTGCGCGCGACGGCACCGGGCATGTTCGTGACGCAGTAGTGCGTGACGCCGTGCACGACGTAGACCGGGTCGGCGTGCGTCGTGGGCCGGCTGGTCGCAAAACACCCACCCTGGTCGATGGCGATGTCGACCACCACGGATCCCGGGCGCATCCGCTTGATCATCGCCTCGCTCACCAGCTTCGGCGCCGCGGCGCCAGGCACCAGTACCGCGCCGATCACCAGGTCGGCATCGGCGACGGAGCGCTCGACTGTCTCGACCGTTGAAAACAGTGTCTGCACCACACCGTGGAACTGCACGTCCAGTGCGCGCAGCCGGGGGAGCGAACGGTCGAGCACCGTCACGTCGGCACGCAGGCCGTGCGCCATCTCGACGGCATGGGTTCCGGCGACGCCGCCGCCGATGACCACCACGCGGGCGGGCGGAATGCCCGCCACGCCGCCCAGCAGCACGCCACGCCCGCCCTGGGCCTTCTGCAGGTAATAGGCGCCGACCTGGACCGACATGCGGCCCGCCACTTCGCTCATCGGCACCAGCAGCGGCAGCGAGCCGTCGGGGGCGGTGACCGTCTCGTAGGCGATCGCGACCGCACCGGATTTCATCAGCGCCTCGGCCTGCGCGCGGTCGGCGGCGAGGTGCAGGTAGGTGAACAGCACCTGGCCCGGGCGCAGCATGGCGCATTCGGCAGCCTGGGGTTCCTTGACCTTGACGATCAGCTCGCTCGCGGCGAACACCGCCTGGGCATCGGGGAGGATCTGCGCGCCGGCGGCGCGATAGTCCTCATCGCTGCAGCCCACGCCATTCCCGGCGCCGCTTTGCACGGCGAGCTGGTGGCCGTCGCTGACGAGCTCGCGCACTGCGGCCGGCATCAGGCCGACGCGGTACTCGTGCACCTTGATTTCCGAAGGAACGCCGATACGCATGGTCGTTGATCCTCGTGGCAAGGGCCCCTGGTGGAGGGCGAATGGGCGCCATTGTGCTGCCGGCGCCTTCGCAGCCGGTTGCGAAATAAGCCTCAGTACGGTGGAAATCTGGTGGAAACTGCGAACTTGGGTGGCATAATCAGCAGAATATGCAGATCGATCGCACCGACCGGCGGATCCTCGGCGAGCTGCAGAGCGACGGGGGCATCGCCAACGCGGCGCTCGCCGCGCG
>JANXYA010000306.1 GCA_025350345.1 Gammaproteobacteria bacterium | reverse complement strand
GCCGACACGATCGTTGCGGCCCTGGAGCAAAGCAGTGTCCAGTGCTGGGTCGCACCGCGCGACGTGCGCGCAGGCGACTCCTATGCGGCCGCGATTGTCGAGGCAATCAATTCCTGCCGAATGCTGGTGCTCATACTTTCGCAGGATGCGATCAATTCCCCGCACGTGCTGCGCGAAGTCGAGCGAGCCAGCTCGAAGCGGCGTCCGATCCTGTCGGTCCGCATGGACGCTGCGACGTTGCCGCCCGACCTCGAATACTTCCTGAGCGCAAATCAATGGCTCGATGCGTCCGGAGGCCCGGTCGGGAAAATTCTCCCCGCCCTCATCGAGTCCGTGCGCAACCGCGAAGGTGGCATGCGCGGCCAGGCACCCGATGGGAGCTCCCCGGCTGCCCGCCCGCAGCCCGCTCCGGTGTCGTCTCCTGCGCCGCGCCACCCCTCGCCCCGCTCGAGGACGCGCGCCACCTCGATTGCGCTTGTCGTGGCGGCGATCGTGCTCAGCGGAGCCGGCTATCTCGTGATCAGCAGGCTGGCTCCGCCGCAGCGACCCGCCGCGATCGAAGTGACTCCCACCGTTCCAGCGGATTCGCCTGTCCCGGGCGCACTCCCGGACAAATCGGTAGCGGTCCTGCCGTTCGTGAATCTGAGCGGCGGCGACAAGGGCAGTTACCTCGGCGATGGCATCAGCGGGGAAATATTGTCCGCGCTCTCGAAGCTGTCGGGTCTCAAGGTCATCGGGCGCGCGTCCTCGTTCCAGTTTCGCGATCGCGATGTGGATGCTGTGAAAGTGGGCAAGACGCTGAACGTGCGCAGCCTGCTCACCGGTACGGTGCAACGAGCAGGCGACAAGCTGCGCATCTCGGTCGAGTTGATCGACACGACCAGCGGCGTGCAACTGTGGTCACAGCACTTCGACCGCGGTTTCGGCAATCTATTCGCCCTGGAAGACGATATTGCCAGTGCGGTCAGCACGGCGCTCGCGGTCAGGCTCGACATGGCGGCAGGACAGCCGCTGGTCCACGCTGCCACCGACAATCCGCATGCACACGACCTGTATCTGCGTGCCAAGGAACTGTCTTACCGCAGTGACGAGCCCAGCCTGAACCAGGCCGTGAACCTGTTCAACCAGGCGATTGCGGAAGATCCCAATTACGCGGCGGCGTGGGCCGGGCTGGCGTATGCCTACGTGTTCCTTGCCGACGCGTATCGCGCGCCCATCGAGTTGCTTCCCACCATGAAAAGGGCGGCCGAAAAGGCCGTAGCGCTCGATTCGAAGCTGCCCGAGGCTCATGCCTACCTGAGCTATATCCTGATGGGCTACCAGCGCGATTTCCCTGGGGCAGAGCGTGAAGTGGAGAAGGCAGTGGCGCTCAATCCAGGCTCTGCGGACGTACAATTCTTTCTCGGAGTCGAGCGCGGCCTGATTCGGCAGCCTGCCGCCTCGCGCACGGCTCTGCAGGTGGCTGAAAAACTGGACCCGCTGAATCCCTTCGTGCCGTTCGCGGAAGTATTGACAGCCACTGCGCTCGGCGATGCGGCAACGGCACTGCAGAAGGCGAAGCGGACACTCGAAATAGATCCCGCCTTTTCCTACTTCACGGATCCGCTGGTCCTGGCGTACGGTTCGTTCGGTCGCTGGCGGGACTGCGTCGCTCGTGCCACTGCGCTGCAGGCACATGCAGGGCCCGGAAGCGAACTGGACTACAAGGCCGCGGTTTGCTATGCCCACCTTGGAGACAAGGCGCACGCGCGCCGCATACTGGCGCAACTGGAAGGTGCCGCGCGCAAACGCTACGTTGATCACACCAACATCGCCGAGATCCATGTGGCACTGGGTGAGAAGGACGCTGCATTCGGCGCGCTCGAGCAGGCCTTCAACGATCGTTCCCAGCCCCTGCTTTGGGTGTGGTTCGGTCCCGAGTTCCGATCGCTCTATGGCGATTCCAGGTACGGGGCGCTGATGGAACGGATTTATGCCGGCCTGAAGCCGGGCGCGGCGCCATGAGGACAAGGCGCGTGTGCTAGGCGCTACGGAGCGTCCTTAACGCAACGGAGCGGCCCATGGCTCACAGCGCGGACCATGATTCGGATCTAACCGGTGCTCCGGGGAGCGTGCCTGCCGAGCACTCCCTCAAGCGCCAGCTCCGGCTCCGTGACCTGGTACTCGCCCAGGTCCTCACCGTCGTAGGCAGTTCCTGGGTTGGCATCGCCGCCGGTGTCGGCCGGGCGCAGTTCCTCATCTGGCTCGTGGCCTTCGTGTTGTTCTACGCACCCATGGCCATTGCGACCTATTACCTGAACCGGGAAATGCCCCTGGAGGGCGGCCTGTATGAATGGGCCCGCCGTTCCTTCGGCGATGGCATCGGCTTCATGACCGCGTGGAACATCTGGGCCTACGCGCTCAGCTCCATAGCGACGATTCTGTACCAGATCCCGAGCGAAATGGCCTACATGATCGGTCCTGCGGCCGCGGGCCTGCCCGAGAACCACATGTTCGTCTACGCATTGCTGTGCGGCATCGTGGCGCTGCTCACCGCGACCGCGGTTCGCGGCCTGGGCCTGGGCAAGTGGATCCACAACGTGAGCGGCGCCGCGATCATACTGGCTTTTGCGCTGCTGATCGTCGCACCGCTCTGGGTGTGGCTGCACGGAGCACCTGTGCACTACGCCCCGTTCGCACTGCGCCTGCCGCCCACCGATCCCACGTCGCTCTCGCTCCTTGGGCAGGTCCTGTTCGCGGCCGCCGGCCTCGAGTACATCGCAATCATGGCCGGCGAGACCAAGGCCGCCAGCAGCGCCATCGGGCGATCCGTGGTCTGGGCCACACCGATTATCCTGGCGATGTTCGTGCTGGGCACGGCCTCGGTGGTGAGCCTGCACGAGCTGCACGCGGGTACCGCGATCAACTACGTGGCCCCGATTCCCCAGGCCCTCAGCCTGGCCTTCGGCGAAGGCGGCTTCGCCGCCTTGCTCGGCAAGTTGGCGATCCTGCTGCTGCAGATCCGGATCGTGGGTGCCGCCAGTTTCCTCTTCACCGGTGCCACGCGCCTGCCCATGACTGCCGGCTGGGACCAGCTGATCCCGGCCTGGTTCGCCCGCCTGCATCCCCGCTACCGTACGCCGACGAACTCCATCTACGTGACGAGCGCCGTCATCGCCGCCATGCTGGTGCTGGGCAGCGCCGGCGTGCACGCGGCAGAGGCTTTCGGTGTGCTCAATGACGTGAGCTCGGAGTTCTATGCGCTGGCCTATCTGGCCATGTTCCTGATTCCCATCTGCGGTGCGAGGGCGGTGCGCGAGCGCTTGCCGCGATGGATTGCGATCCCCTGCGTCTTTGGCGTCGTCGCGATTCTTTACGTGCTGGTGCTCAACGCCTACCCGTTCCTCGATGTGAAGAGTCCGGGTGTCTTCGCGGCGAAAATCCTGGGGGCATTCGCGCTGGTCAACGCCTGCGGCTACGGCTTCTATCGCGCGCGGCGGCGGCGCTGAAGGTGGCAAACGGGGCGTGAGCACTGCTCACGCCCCGGTCACTGCTACACGCGAGCTTATTGCTTGTCGAAGACCAGCGTATCGTCGTACGCCTTGCCGTCGGCGTGAGTGCCCTTGTTGTTGGCGGTCAGCGTCTTGCCGTCCGCCGATACAACGCGATGCACGCTCCCGGTTACCTTGCCACCCTTCTTGAAGGTGAAGTTAGTGGTGTGGGCATCGAGCACCTTGCCCGCAACGGTGTCGGCGTCGGGATTGCCGGTGATCGGATAGTCCTTACCGTCGTACTTGATGGTCGTGTGCATGGACATTTCCTTGCCATCGGCGCTGACCATCTTTTGATCGAGGGCGGTGCCGTCGGCCGTCTCCCTGTACATGCGCGTGGCACTCTTCGGGGCTGTGCCGCTGAATTTGGACATCGCGACGTTGAGCTTCCAGGTCCCGACGACGGCATCGGCCGCGAACGCGCTCGCGCCGAGGAACAATGAGCTGAGCAGAGCAATTGCAACAATTCTTCGCATGACTGGTCTCCCCTGAAGGTTCTGGTCTTGTTTGGCTGGCACCCCGGTCCGGCTGGCCTGCACGCGGGGCCGGAGACTATGCGCCAGCCGTTCCGCGCCGACAAGTGCCGCTGGCCGGCGGGCGCATGCGGCTCGTAGCCGCAGCGCCGCTCAGCTCACGGTCTGCGTCAGCGCCGCATGGCGCACGCTCACTTCCGGCAGCGTGCGCGCAAAGCGCTCGGCGAGGCGTTCGGTGATGTAGACCGAGCGGTGCTGGCCGCCCGTGCAACCGACCGCGACGGTGAGGTAGCGACGCGCGCTGTCGCGGTAGGCGGGGAGGCGTGCCTCCAGGAAAGTCGCGATGTCGGCAATGAATTCGGCCACGCCGGGCTGCTGCTCCAGGAAGCGCATGACGGCCGGATCGCGGCCGGTCAGGGGGCGAAGCGCCTTTTCCCAGTAGGGATTGGGGAGCGAGCGCGCATCGAAGACGAAATCGGCATCGCCGGGAATGCCGTACTTGAAGCCGAAGGATTCGAACAGCAGCGATAGCCGTTCGCCCTCGCGCGGATCGGCACGGCGGTAGATGAGGTCGCGCAGGTCGTGCACCCCGAGGCGCGAAGTGTCGATCACCTGGTCGGCATAGTTGACGATGGGCTCCAGCAATCGCCGCTCGGTGGCGATGGCCTCGCGCAGGCTCTCGCCCTGGCGGCTCAAGGGGTGGGCGCGGCGCGTCTCGGCGAAGCGGCGCAGCAATTCCTCCTCGCCGGCCACCAGGAACAGGATCTCGCAATCGATGCCGCTGCGCTTGAGTTCATCGACCAGCATCGGCACCAGGGCGATCTCGGCGTCCGTATTGCGCGCATCCAGGCCGATCGCCGTGCGTTCATACACCTTATCGCCGCTCCGCACCGTGTGCGAGATGAAGGCCTTGAGCAGGGCGGCCGGGATGTTGTCGATGCAGTAGTAGCCCAGGTCCTCGAGCATGTGCAGGGCCACGCTCTTGCCGGCTCCCGACAGACCGCTGAGTATGATGAGTCGCATCGGAGCCTGTCCCGAGCCGCCGCCGGCGGCCCCTAGACGCGCGCGCCCTTCTGGGCCTCGGCGGCGTGATGATCGGAAATCTTTTCCTTGTGCTTGCGCACGCGCCGGTCGAGCTTGTCCGCGAGCGCGTCGATCGCCGCGTACATGTTGGCGTCTTCGGCCAGCGCGTGGATGGTCTCGCCGCGCAGATGCAGCGTCGCCTCGGCCCTTTGCTGGAGCTTTTCCACCGTCAGCACGCAATGCGCATCGATCACGTGATCGGAGTGGCGCACCAGGCGCTCGAGCTTCTTTTCCACGTAGCTGCGCAGCGGGGCGCTGATCTCGACATGATGGCCGGTGACGCTCAAATGCATGGGCTACTCCTTGTCGTGGAAAGCGGGGATCGTCAGCATTGCCGTGTTCATTGCGGGTGCAGCCGGCGCCGCTCGTTGGAGGGGGCCAGGCCCATGGACTCGCGGTACTTCGCCACCGTGCGGCGCGCGACCGGAATGCCCTCGACCGACAGCAGCTCGGCGATGCGGCTGTCGCTGAGGGGATTGCCGGGCGCTTCCTCGCGGATCAGCTTGCGGATCTTCGCGCGGATCGCGGTCGAGGAAGTGCCGGCGCCGCCGCCCGCGCCCTCGACGTGGCTGGAGAAAAAATACCGCAGCTCAAAGACGCCACGCGGCGTGTGCATGTACTTGCCGGAGGTGATGCGCGACACCGTCGACTCGTGCATCTCGATGGCCGTGGCAATGTCACGCAGGATCATCGGCTGCATGAATTCCTCGCCGCGATCCAGAAAGGCGCCCTGCCGCGCGACGATCGAGCGCGCCACCTTGACCAGGGTCTCGTTGCGAATCTCCAGGCTCTTAAGCAGCCAGCGTGCCTCCTGCAGCTGCGTGCGCATGGTGGCGTGCTCGGCGCCGCGCCCCAGCAACTGGGCGTAGCTCTGGTTCACGCGCACACGCGGCAGCGTGGCGGAGTTGATCTCCACCGACCAGCCGCGCGCGGTGCGCCGCACAAGCACGTCGGGCACCACATATTCGGGGGCGGCGCTGCTGATCACCGAGCCTGGCCGCGGATGGCAGGCGCGCACCAGCACCAGCGCCTGCTCGAGCTCCTCGTCGCTGGCGTGGAGCGCGACGCGCAACAGCGTGAGCTCGCGCCTGGCTACCAGGTCGAGGTGCCGCTGCGCGAGCGTGCGCGCCGTGGCGAGTCCTGGCGTGGCCGGATCGAGGAGCCGCAACTGCAGCAACAGGCACTCGCTGACCGTGCGGGCACCAACGCCGGAGGGGTCCAGGCCCTGCACGATCGCCAGTACCGCGGCGATCTCCTCCTCGCTGGCCTCGATTTCCGGCTTCAGTGTGGCGGCGATCTCCGCCAGCGAATCGCCGAGGTAGCCATCGTCGTTGATCGCGTCGATGATCGCGCGCCCGATGGCCTGTTCGCGCGCGTTGAGCTGGGGCAACTCGAGCTGCCACAACAGATGTTCGCGCAAGGATTGGCCGC
>JANXYA010000296.1 GCA_025350345.1 Gammaproteobacteria bacterium | reverse complement strand
TCTGCGAGTGCGTCTGACCGCCGCGAATGCCGCCGCCACAGGGCGTACGAATCGTGACTGGCGCGAAAAACGCGCCGGCGCTGCGGTATCTGAGGCGCGCAAGCTCGCTGACGATCTGGTCGTAGCCCGGGTAGATGTAGTCGGCGAACTGGATCTCGGCGACCGGCCGCAGGCCGTTGACGGCCATGCCGATCGAGGCAGCGATAATGCCGCCCTCGGCGATCGGCGTGTCGATCACGCGCGAGGTGCCGTACTTGCGCTGTAGCCCATCGGTACAACGGAACACGCCGCCGAAATAGCCCACGTCCTGGCCGAGCACGACGACGGTCGGGTCGCGCCCCATCGAGACATCCATGGCGGAGTTCAGCGCCTGGATCATGTTCATTTGCGCCATCAGGGAGCCTGCAGGTCCGCGGCGATTTCAGCGCGCAGCAGCTCGCGCTGCCGGCGCAGGTGTTCAGGGATGTCCTTGAAGACGTCCTCGAACATCAGGTCGCGATCCAGGCGCGGCCCGTCGTTCATGGTGCCGTAGCTGAGGGCTTCCTTCCACGAGGCGATGACCTGCGCGTCGAGCTCTTCGGTCAATGTGCGGTGGCGCTCCTCCGACCACTCGCCGAGGGCGATCAGGTGCTGCTTGAGGCGCTCGACCGGATCGCCCAGGGGCCAGCTCTGGTATTCATCGCGCGGCCGGTAGCGGGCCGGATCGTCGCTGGTCGAATGCGCCGCCGCGCGGTAAGTGACCAGTTCGATCACCGTGGCGCCACCGCCCGTGCGGGCGCGATCCGCAGCCCACCGAGTCGCGGCGTAGACCGCCAGGAAATCATTGCCGTCCACGCGCAGGCCCGGCAGTCCGTAGGCCGGTCCGCGCGCCGCGAAGGAGCTCTGCTCCCCGCCCGCGGTGCCCTGGAAGGTCGAGATCGCCCACTGGTTGTTGACGACATTGAGGATCACCGGTGCTCGGTACACGGAAGCGAACAGCAGGGCATGGTGGAAGTCAGCCTCCGCCGTGCTGCCTTCCCCCGTCCACGTCGATGCGATGTGGTCCTCGCCCTTGATGGCCGCCGCCATGGCCCAGCCCACGGCCTGCGGAAACTGCGTCGCCAGGTTGCCCGAGATCGAGAACAGGTTGGCCTTGGCCGAGTGGTACATGACGGGGAGCTGGCGGCCCTTGCACATGTCGCGGGTGTTGGACAGCAGCTGGCACATCAGCGCCACGAGGGGCTGGCCGCGCACCACCTGCAGTCCCTGGTTGCGGTAGGCCGGAAACAGCATGTCCCCGGGCTGCAGCGCCATGCCGGCGGCGACGGATACGGCCTCCTCGCCGGTGCTCTTCATATAAAAGGAGAGCTTGCCCTGCCGCTGCATGCGCACCGAGCGATCGTCGAACAGCCGCGTGAGCAGCATGTGGCGCAAGCCAACCTGCAGCTCCTGCGCGTCCAGGCAGGGATTCCAGGGGCCCACCGCGCGGTGCGCATCGTCGAGCACGCGCACCAGGCCGCTCGCCTGCAGCCCCAGGTCGCGCCACGAGGCGGTGATTTCCGGCCGACCGATCGCTCCAGCGGCAGACACCTGCAGGTAGCTGAAGTCCGGCGGCTGGCCTGGGCGGGCGGGCGGCGCGGGCACGTGCAGGCGTGAGCGGTTCGGCATGGGATTCCCAGGACCTGTCGGGGGCCTTCTTCTATTGTGCAGCATACCGCCGCCAGCGGGCCGCCCTCAATTCAATTCAGTTGCCGTCACCACAGCGAATGAGTACTTTGGCGCCCGGCATGGACAGCAAAGAGGAATTCAAGCATGCGCTGCAGCTGAGCCCCCTGCGGCACAGCAGCGCCGCCACGACGCTGCCCGGGCTGGTGGACGAGCAGCTGCGGCATTTTGGCGTCGATCCCGACTCCGAGGGCGGGCGTGCACTCGGCAAGCTGGTACAGCAGCTCGGCGCGGCCAATTGCGCCGCACACGAGTTGTGGGAGCTCACCGTCCGCACGCTGGGGAGCCTCGAGCGGCAGGATCGCATCGCCTGGTACAACGCGAAGCGCTTTGCCTGCTTCCAGCTCGCCAAGGTGCTCGACACGCTGCAGAACCCGCTGCGCTCCACCTACCAGGCTCTGATCGATGACATGAGCACGGCCGGTGCCAAGGGCCCCAATCCGCTGTTCGACAACGTGACGGCACTCTTCAGCGCGACGCCCGTGATCACGCGCACGGCCACCTACGTCTACGCCTGCACGGAGTGGATCGAGGATGCCTTCAAGGGCCGCGAGCTGCTGCACGAGATCTATTCGCGCCTGCTCAATCCGACCTCGATCTGCCTGGCCAATCACATCGTGCACCTGGAGGCGGGCCCCGAGGCCGGCGCCTACTTCGCCTGGAACTTCAATTCCGGCATGGCGGCGATCGATACCACGCTGGCGCATCTGCTCGGTGCACGCGATATCGTGCTGTCGAGCCGCAACGTCTATGGCGGCACCTACCAGTTGCTGCACGACTGGTATGGCAAGAAGGCCAATCTCGATGTGGCACTCGAGTGGTTTGACGGCGAGACGGTGGCCGAGTTCGGCGCGCAGCTCGAGGCGGTGACCGCGCGCCACGCCGATCGCCTGGCTGCGGGCCGCCAGATCTTCATCTACCTCGAATCCCCCTGCAATCCACACGGGCTGGTGCTCGATGTGCCGGGGATCTGCCGCCTCGCGCACGCGCGCGGACTGACGGTGATCTGCGATGCCACGATCGGCACGCCCTTCCTGCAGCCCACGCTCCGCCGCGCCGATCCGTCCGAGCGCCCCGATTTCGTGATCCACTCCTACACGAAGGATCTGTGCGGCTCGGGCAATACCACCGCCGGGGTGGTGATCGCGCGCGGGGAGCGCATGTTCCTGCCCAAGGGCGAGACCGTGCGGGCCCGTGGCCACGACGGGCGCGAGCGCGAGTGCCGCTGGGATGAGACCATGTTCTGGAACGTGTACTACGTGAAGGGCGCGTTCCTCGATTCCGACAAGGCCTTCGAAGTCTTAAGCGGCATGCGCACGGTGGAGCTCCGGCTGCTGACCAAGTGCATCAACACCATCGTCCTGGCCCGCTCGCTCGCGCTCCACCCGCAGATCAACGTGCACTGCGCGGGACTCCCCGGTCATCGCAATGCGGCGCTGTGCGCGCAGCTGATGACGCTGGGACTGCCCGCGCCCCTGTTTACGATCGATTTCGAGCGGCAGGCCGGTGCCGTATCGCGCCCGATGATGAAGCGGCTGTTCGACAGCCTCGAGCCCGCCTTCGGGCTGCAGGTGAGTCTCGGCCAGGTGAACACGGTGGTCCTCTGTCCAGCGCTCACCAGTCATTCGGAGATGTCAGACGATGCACTGCATCAGGCGGGCATCGCGCCCAGCACGGTGCGCATCAGCGTCGGAGATGAGGATCCGCGCTTCCTGCTCGAGCATCTGCGCCGCGCGGCGGCGCTGGCGGCTGGCAGGGAGCTGCCGGCACTGGCGGCGGGATTCCCCACCGAAGAGCAGGTCGCGAAGATCTATCGTGAAGTCTATCTGGACGTGCACGCCCGCTGGGTCGATTGGCGCCTGAGCTTCTGGCGGGCGAAGGCCTGAGGCGCTGCGCGTGCGCGCCTGCGTGCTGGAGCGTGCCGGGGAGCCGCTCCGTTGGCTGGAACGAGCGAGCCTGACGCCGGCTGCGGGCCAGCTGCATCTTCAGGTGCTGGCCTGCGCCGTGTGTCGCACGGATCTGCACCTCGTCGATGGCGAGTTGCCGGGCGCCTCGCTCCCGCGGGTGCCGGGCCATGAGATCGTCGGACGGGTGCTCGCGCTCGGCGCCGGTGTGAGCGGGTGGCAGCTCGGGGATCGAGCCGGCGTACCCTGGCTGGCCTGGAGCTGCGGGGAGTGCGAGTACTGCCGCCGGGGCGAGGAGAACCTCTGCGCGCGGGCGAAATTCACGGGCCTGCACGTCGATGGCGGCTTTGCCACCGAGGTCGTGGCCGACGCGCGCTTCGCGCTCCGATTGCCCGATCGGTATGGTGATGAGCAGGCGGCTCCACTTCTGTGCGCGGGGCTAATCGGCTGGCGCGCCCTCAAGGCCGCCGGAGGCGCGCCGCGCCTGGGCCTGTATGGATTTGGCGCTGCGGCGCACATCGTCGCGCAGCTCGCGCGTGCGCGCGGACAGGATTGCTACGCCTTCGCGCGTCCGGGCGATGCCGCCGCCACGGCCTTCGCCTTGTCGCTGGGCGCCGTATGGGCAGGCGGTTCCGATCAACCGTCTCCGCAGACTCTGGATGCCGCGATCATCTTCGCGCCGGTGGGCGCCCTGGTGCCGCTGGCCCTGCAGGCCGTGCGCCCCGGAGGCAGCGTGGTCTGCGCCGGCATCCACATGAGCGACATTCCCTCTTTTCCCTATCGTGTCCTCTGGGGCGAGCGGACCCTGCGTTCGGTGGCGAATCTGACGCGGCGGGACGCGCGCGAGTTTCTCGCAATCGCTGCGCAGACGGACATCCGCGTCTCGACCGTGCGCTACGCGCTGGCGGACGCCAACCAGGCCTTAAGCGATCTGCGTGCGGGGCGCCTCAGCGGCGCGGCGGTATTGCGTCCATAGCGCCAGTGGACGGGTCCTGGCCGATCCGCGTGAAAATGCGGCGCTTCAGCCTCGGTCAGCCAGTGGGGAGCAAGGCCATCGGTCTTGAAACGCGATAAATATGGGCGTAAAAGCCCGACACAAAGACGCAACAAAAAGAAATGAGAATTCGGCATGAAGGGCAGTGCGCGTCAATGTGGAACGCGCAACTACACTAACCATGATCAGAAGCAGCTTCCATGAATACCAAGGTGAAATTGCTTGTCGCGGCTGCTGTTGTGACTGCAATGGCCGGGCTCGCGTTCGCGACGCCGCAAATTGACCTGGCCGCAGGCGTGCTAGGGGTTGGCACTGACCCGGACTCGATCGAAGTGCATGGGTCCGCTATGACCAGTGGCGATAGGTTCTAGAGTGTCCCTGCAGACCGAGGGACCGTCGACCATCACGACTACTATGGTGGATTACACCGCGGGTGGGCAGAACGGATGGCATACCCATCCCGGCATGGTCATTGTCACGCTCACCAAAGGGTCGATTGAGTGGTACGACGGGAATTGCAAGCTAACGGTATACAACGCTGGCGATAGCTGGATGGAAGGCAGTCAGCTTCACTACTTCCGCGTCCTGGGAACTTCGGCCACGCAGTTTGTAGCGACGTTCATCGTGGCGCAAGGGCAGGCGAACAGGATCGATCAGCCGGCCCCGCCCTGTGCGGCCGCACTCGGTCTCGACCAAGTAGGAATCGCACGCTCGCCGCACGTACGTCCGAGGATCGGAGCGGGCCGCCGCTGAGTTCCAGTCGTATTTGGATTGCCTTACGGTGGCCCGCTTCTCTCAAAGACGCAGGCGGTACCCGACGTTCGTCACGGTCTCGATGCCAGCTCCGGGCGGTGGCATCTCACCCAGCTTTTGTCGCAGCCGGTGCACGAGCTGCTTGAGCAATTGCCGATCGCCCCCGGCGCGCTGTCCCCACACATGTTTCAGCAGGCGTTCCGTCGTGACGGGCTGCCCGGCATTGGCGATCAGCAGCTGCAGCAATCGCGACTCCAGTGGCGTAATCCGATGAACCACATCGCCGATGCGCAGCTCCAGCGCGGCCGCATCGAGGCGAAACGGCCCGGCACTGCTGTGATCATCGATCGCGTTGCCGGCGCGACGGAGCAGTGCCTTGACGCGCGCGATCAGGGTGCGGGGACTGTAGGGCTTGCCCAGGTAATCATCGGCACTCAGTTCCAGGGCGCGCACGAGGTCGGCTTCTTCATTGCGCACCGTGAGCATCAGGATGGGCAGTTTCGATTCGCGCCGCAGCGCCTGGCACAGCTCGAAGCCCGAGCCGCCCGGGATATTGATGTCGAGTATTGCAAGATCCGGGTGCTCGGCGTGAAATACGGCCAGCGCGCTGTCGTAGGAGACGGCCGGCACGACCAGCATGCCCGCCTGGCGGAGCGCGAAACTGGTCACCGCCAGCATGTCCGGATCATCGTCGACCAGCAGGATCTTCACGGCGGGGCTCCCGCCGGCAGGCTCAGCACGAAGCGCGTGTGCGCATCCGCCGTACGTTCGACGCGCACGGTGCCCGCATGCCGCTCGATGATCGAGCGCACGATCCACAGCCCCAGCCCGAGGCCGGGCGCGTCCGGCTCGGCATTATCACCGCGCCGAAAGCGCTCGAAGATGGCGCCCGGATCCCCGGGCGGAAGCCCCACGCCGGCGTCCTCGACCCAGGTCTCGACCGTGCTTCCAGAGCGCGCCGCACCGATGCGGATCGTACTGCCGCGGGGCGCAAACTTGGCCGCGTTGGACAGGAGATTCACGTACACCTGCTGCAATCGCTGCGCATCGCCGGGCACCGTGACGCCCCGCAGCGCGGCGAAATCCATGGCCACATCGAGCTCGGATTGCCCCAGGAGCGGGCGCATCAATTCCGTGGCCTCGCGGGCCGTGGCCTCCAGGGACACTTCCTGGCGCCGGAGCTCGAGCTGCCCGGATTCGATCCGTACGCTCTCGAGCAGATTGTCGATCAGCCGCATCAAGCGCAGCACGCCGCGCTCGACGTTCGCCAGCAAGGAGCGCTGGCCGGCCGGATCGATGGTGTCGATGCCATCGCGCAGCATCTCGATGGCGGCGAGCTGCGCGGCGAGCGGCGTGCGAAATTCATGCGAGATATTGCCGAGCACGCTGTCGCGCGCGCGGCGCACGGCTTCCAGTTCCGTCTCATCGCGCAGCAACTGGACCTGGCGCCCGTCCGCGGGCGGTGCGCTCACGACAATGGTTGAGCGGACCATGCCGTCCGCCAATTTCAGCTGTTCGGCAGAGCGCGCGGCCCTGCCCTGGCGCGCGGCCATGATCGGACAGTCGCGCTCGCACGGCCGGGCCGCGCTGGCCAGGTGAGGGTGAAGCACATCGCCGCAGAACCTGCCGACCGCACCACCCGAGGCTCCCGGAGCGCTGCGCATGAACTGGGGGTTGGCATATACGATGACGCGCTGCTCGTCGGTGACGAACACGCCCTCGACCACCCCGCTCAGCACGGCCTGCGCCTCCGCCTCGCGGCTGCGCAGGCGCGCCGTGAGCTCAATGAGGTTTTGGCGCATCTCGTCCATGGCGTGCGCCAGCGAATCCAGCTCGCGCGGCACCACGGGTGGTACCGCCGGGCTGAAATCCCCCTGGCCGATGCGCCGCGCCATCTCGGCGAGGCGCACAACCGGGGCTGCGAGCCAGCGCCCGGAGAGCAGTCCTGCGAGCCCGGCCAGCGCGGCGACCAGCACGCTGATCAGTATGACGATGTGGCGGTAGGCGGCGGCCGTGCGGTCGAAATCCGCCGCCGGCAATCGCGCGTCGAGCAGCGCCACCGGCTCGCCCGCGGCATTGATCATGACGACGCTCGCGGCATAGCAGTCCAGGGCGGGCACGCGCGCGGCGGCGTGCACGCCATTGGTGAGCGCGGCGGCATGGAGCGGCGTCAGCGGGTCGGCGTCAGGTGCGCGGTAGCTGGCGAGGTTCTGCACCTCGATCGCCGCGCCGCTCTGCCGGCCCGCCTCGCTGAGCACGGCGCCCGCGAGCGCCTGGAGCATCAGCACCTCGACATCCGGATGGGTGGCGATGGGCACCAGCGCACCCAGGAGCGGGGGGCCCCCGCCGCGGGGACTAAGTGTAAAGCGCTCGCCCTGCTCGGCGCGGGCGGCGGCAATTTCTGACCAGGCCGGAACGGGCGCCGAGGTGGCGATGATGGTCTCGGCGCGGCGCACCAGGCAGGTCGTGGCGCGCACGGACTCGCAGTAGTTGCGCAGGAACAGGTCCAGGTTCGTGGATCCGGGACTCTCGAGCAGACGGATCAGCGTCGGGTTTCCCGCCAGAGCGCGCGCGGCGATCAGGTTGCTCTCGCCCAGGCGCCGGAAATATTCGCGCGCCGCACTGGCGGCCAGTTCGCTCCGTGCCAGGGCCTGCCGCGCCGCGAACTGGCTCACGACCATGGAAGTGGCCACCGCCATGACGGCGAGCGCCACGACGACGATGAGCAGGCTCCCCGCGCTCAGCCAGGTGGCGAGCCGATACTTGGGTGAGGCTGCCGGCGGCACGCTCACCGCGGCGGCGGCCGTGGCGCCGGCGCACGGACCTTGCCCGTCCGCCCGCCGCGCAGTTCCGGATGGCTCCCTTCCAGCAGTGTCTTGAGTGCGAGCGTAAGCAGCGCGAGCATGGCGAGCAGCGAGGCCGTGGCAAAGGCGCCGACGAAATTGTACTCGTTGTA
>JANXYA010000295.1 GCA_025350345.1 Gammaproteobacteria bacterium | reverse complement strand
CGGTGGGGTCCGTGCGAGCGCCGCCAATGCCTATCTGCGCCCGGCCATGCACCGGCAGAACCTGCAGGTCCACACGCACGCGCTTGCAACCCGGGTCCGATTCGAGGGGCGCCGTGCCATTGGAGTGGACTATCTGCGCGGCTCGCAAGCGTGCAAGGCGCAGGCGCGGCGCGAAGTCATCCTGTGCGCGGGCTCGATCAATTCACCGCAGTTGCTCAAGCTCTCCGGCCTGGGGCCAGGGCCCGAGCTCGCCGCCCTCGGCATCGAGCCCATCCATGACCTGCCCGGGGTCGGGGAGAACCTGCAGGACCATCTGGAGTTCTATTTCCAGGTGGCCTGCCTCGAGCCGATCACGCTGTATGCCGCGATGAAGCCGCTGGCCAAGCTCGGGATCGGATTGCGCTGGCTGCTGTTCAAGGACGGGCTGGGCGCGACCAATCACTTCGAGACCTGTGGCTTCATCCGCAGCCGGGCGGGGATTCGCTTTCCGGACATCCAGTTCCACTTCCTGCCGGTGGCCGTGAGCTATGACGGCTTGGCGAAGGCCAAGGAGCACGGCTTCCAGGCGCACGTCGGACCGATGCGCTCGAAGAGCCGCGGCTGGGTGCGCCTGGCATCGCGCGATCCACGCGCGGCGCCAAGGATCCTGTTCAACTACATGAGCCACGAGGATGACTGGCTCGAGATGCGCCAGTGCGTGCGCCTGACCCGCGAGCTGTTTGCGCAGGGCGCCTTCGATCGCTACCGCGGGCGTGAGATCCAGCCCGGCACCGCCGTGCAAAGCGACGCGGCGATCGATGAGTTCATCCGCGCCAAGGTGGAGACGGCCTATCATCCCTCCTGCACCTGCAGGATGGGCCGCGCGGGCGACCCGCTGGCGGTCGTTGATTCCGCCGGCCGCGTGTTCGGCGTCGAGAGCCTGCGCGTCGTCGATTCCTCGATCATGCCCTCGATCACCAACGGCAATCTGAACGCGCCGACCCTCATGCTAGCCGAGAAAATGTCCGACCATATCCGCGGCCGGGCCATGTTGCCCGCATCCACGGCACCGTTTTTCGAAGCTTCCGACTGGCGGACGCAGCAGCGCTAGGGCGGGGTGCCGGCGGGCCCGGACTGCCGGTGCTGGTCGAGGGCGGCCACGATCTGCGCGGAGCCGCATACGCCGGCGAGGCCGGCGACGCCATCTACCAGCACAGGAAGATTGCTCGAGCGATGGATCGCGACGACGGCCTGGAGGGAGCAGTTCGCCGGCACCCGCATCAGGCGCGGCGCGCCGTTCGCGGACTCGAGCGCTTCGAGCGCCGCGATTTCCAGTGCCACGCCGTCTCGCCAGGCCAGCAGCGCCTGACCCTGCGGGCCTGTCTGCAGCTTCAGGCGCCGCTCGGCATCGAGCCAGAGCCAGGATTGCTCTCCCTGCAGTTCCGCCAGCGGTTGCATGACCATCTCGGCGGTGAGCACCGTGAGCGGATTCATGTGCCGGACAAAGGCGGCCACGTAGTCGTTGACGGGCCGGGTCACGATATCGCTGACCGTACCGGTCTGGACGATCCGGCCGCCGTCGAGTATCGAGATCTGATTGCCGAGCCGCAGCGCTTCATTCATGTCGTGGGTCACGAACAGGATCGTCTTGTGCACCCGTGCCTGGAGCGAGAGCAGTTCGTCCTGCAGCCGCGAGCGGATGAGCGGATCGAGCGCCGAGAAGGGCTCATCCATCAACAGGATGTCCGCATCCGTGGCGAAGGCGCGCGCCAGCCCGACCCGCTGTTGCATGCCACCGGACAGTTCGGCGACCGGGCGGTCCGCCCATTGCGACAGCCCGACGAGCTCGAGCTTCTCATCGACGAGCTGCTGCTGGCGTTCGCGTGATTCGCCGCGCAGCTCCAGACCCAGGCCGACGTTGGCGCGCACGCTGCGCCAGGGCAGCAGGCCAAACTGCTGGAACACCATGGCGATCCGGCGGCGGCGCAGTCGGCGCAGGGTGCCGACATCGCAACTGGCGACGTTGACCAGTTCGGTGCCGTCCTGCAGCAGCACATCGCCGCTGGTCACCCGGTTCAGGCCGTTGGCCGCGCGCAGCAGGGTGGACTTGCCCGAACCGGACAGCCCGACCAGCACGCAGATCTGGCCGCTCTCGACCCGCAGGCTGGCATCAAATACGCCCACGTTGACGCTGAATTTACGGGCGATGTCTGCCCGCGCAGCGCCGTCGCGCAGCGCCTGCCCGGCCTTGCCCAGATTGCGCTCGCCGGCGCGATTCTGCGCGAACAGGATGCTGACCTGCCGGAATTCGAGCGCCGCGCTCACGAGGCACCGTCTGCGGGCCGGCTCATGCGATCGATGATGATCGCGAGCAGCACGATGGCGAATCCGGCCTCGAAGCCCATGCCAACCTGCACAGTGCCCAGGGCACGCACCACCGGTACCCCGAGGCCGCCGGCGCCCACCAGCGCGGCAATCACGACCATCGACAGGCTCAGCATGATGCATTGGGTGACACCGGCCAGGATGTTCTTCCTGGCGCTCGGCAACTCGACCTTCCACAGCAGTTGCCATGGCGTGGCGCCGAAGGCCTCACCCGCTTCGCGCAGGGCGATGGGTACGGTGGAGATCCCCAGGTGGGTGAGCCGGACCGGTGCCGGCAGGGCAAAGATGATCGTCGAGATCAGGCCCGGAACGACGCCCAGGCCGAACAGCACCAGCGTCGGGATCAGGTACACGAAGGTGGGCAGGGTCTGCATCAGATCGAGCACGGGCCGCAGCGCGGCGTGAAACCTCGGATGGTGTGCAGCGAGGATACCCAGCGGCAATCCGATGGCAGTCGCGATCAGGGTCGAGAGTGCCACCAGCGACAGCGTCTCGAGCGTGGCGACCCAGTAACCCTGATTCAGGATGAACAGCAGGGCGAGCGCGACGAACAGCGTGAGCGCCCACGAGCGGCGCAGCAGCCAGGCCAGCACG